>DASWDV010000218.1:0-1545 GCA_036395075.1 Gemmatimonadaceae bacterium
ACGATGTTTTGATCATTGCGAGTAGGTTCCCACTTCAGGATTGGCGAGAATCGGCGACCACGCCGCCAGCCTCGCGCCTCTGCTGTGCGTGAGCTGCCGCGCGCGGCCAGACTCGGTGTCGAGAATCCACAACTGCTTGTCGCCGCCGCGCGACGACGTGAAAACGATGTGACGACCATCGGGTGCCCAGGACGGATCCTCGTTCTCACCCTCGCTCGTCAGCTGCTTTGGAACGCGATCCCGCAAGTCGATCATCCAGATCTGGAAATTTCCGTTCTGCTGCTCGTATGCGATCGCGTGACCGTCGGGTGACCAGTCCGGGCTCGCCCGGTAGCTGCGCACTCCAGCCTTGTACGGCGTGAGCAGCTGAACGTTGGAGCCGTCCGCATCCATAATATACACCTGCGGTGAGCCAGACTTGCCCGAGATGAACGCGATCTGACGGCCATCGGGACTGTACGATGGTGAGGTGTTGTCCGAACCTCTGCCGACGGTAATTCTCTTCGGCGTTCCGGAGTCGAGCGCTGCCAGAACCAGATCGGTTCCGTTCCCATTTCCCTGTGAGTACAGGATCGCGTTACCGCCTGGCTGATATACGGGCGTGATGTTGAGTCCGGCGCGAATCTGACTCACGCGCCGGGTGCGACCGGTGCGAACATCGAGCTCCTGCACCTGCGTACCTGTGTTGCCGAGCACGGTAAAGACGACCGTTCCGCCAGTCGGGGACCATGCCGGTGACAGCGCTCCGCGTCCTGTCGTGATCGCGCGTGTCTCGGCACCATCACTGTCGATGATGCGGAGCTCGCCGCCGTTCACGTACGCGATGCGCGTTTGCGCAATCCCGCGCTTTCCAAAAGCCCACTGCTCGATCTGGTCCGATACTCCGTGCAGCGCGAATCGCCAGTCGCGGTCACGGCGGTCGAAGAGAAAGTGCTCCGACTGTAAGAGTTCGCCGCGTGCCACATCGTACGCGGCGACGTGAAGCCCCTGCGTCGTCGGTGTCATGCGAATCAGGAGATCAGCGCCAAATTTTGCGACGAGCGGAAAGTTGATCTTTTCGCCCGGAGCCGGAACGAGACCGCTCAGTGTCGACTGATCAAGCGCAATCACCGTCGTCCGATCGCTGTAGTCGAGGTCGCGCTGCACGATGGCGCGCAGCGAATCGTTGTCGTCATCCTGGACCGGCAGCACGATCACGCCCGGCTTGCTGCCCGCCGCGTAGCTGAGACCCAGTCTCACGCCCGGTGTAGTGGTCGTGTCCTGCGCGCGCAACGCGTGCGCCGCGAGGAACGACCCGAGGAGCACGAACGGCAGGAGTCGGAGTGCGTATTTCACTTCAGAAATTCGGGGTCGAAGCTGAATACAACCGGAAGAACGTCATCGGGAAATCCTGCTGGAAGTGGGCCGAACCCGCGCGTGCTCGAAGCCGCTTCGACCGCGCCTTGTGCCTCGAGGTCGAATGAGAAGTTTCCTGAGCGTCTGATGAACGTGAGGTCCGAGACAGAGCCATCACGATGGATCAGAAACCTTACCTCCGCCTTGAGA
>DASWDV010000219.1:0-2494 GCA_036395075.1 Gemmatimonadaceae bacterium
CCGCGATACCACAGCACCTACTTCTCGCACATCTGGGACGGAGGTTACTCCGCGGGATACTACGCCTACACGTGGAGCGAAGTGCTGGATGACGATGCGTTTGCGTGGTTCCGCGAGCACGGCGGGCTGACGCGCGAAAACGGTCTGCGCTTCCGCACGATGATCCTATCGAAAGGGGCCACCGAGGATGCGGCGACAATGTATCGGAACTGGCGCGGCCGCGATCCGAGCGTCGAAGCTCTTCTCGAGGAGCGCGGGCTCAAAGCCGACTCGTCGGTTAAGTAGCTGCTCCGTCGCGCGGCTTTTCTTAACAGTCGCTGCGGTTGCATCTCGGGGGAAAAAAGGGACCGCTAGCTCCTGAATCGCGGCCAGCGACTCGCTGATCCTTACGCAGCGCTGACATTCGCCCTCGGATACTCAAGCTTGACAATTCCTTAACCGGACAGCATTTAATGGCACGCGATTGACTTGTCGGGTTGGGTGCCACGCCGATTCCGTTTTCTGGAATACTCGGCAACCTGCGCCTACCCGCAAGCGCGCGCGTTCGGAAAAGTTGTCGTCCCCCTTACCACCCAGTGGAGGACCTGCTTATGGCAGTTGTTCGTCGCCTCATTTTCGCGCTCGTGGTCGGCCTGTTGTGTTCGGCCCGACTTAGCGCACAAACCCCGGTCCCACCGACAGGTACAATCACAGGCAGAGTCGTCGACGCCACGACTCAGCAGCCTGTCGCCGATGTGAGTGTGTTCGTCGAAGGCACACGGCGCGGAGCGGTCTCTGGACCAGATGGCACCTTCACCATTGGCGGCGTCCCATCCGGCTCGCAGACCGTGCGAGCCCGCCGTATCGGCTTCAGCGCACCGGTACAAATCGTCACCGTACCCAACGGCGGAACGGTCACCGCAGTCTTCTCTCTCGACCGGCACGCGGCCGTCCTCGAGGAAGTCGTGACCACTGGCTACGGAACGCAACGGCGCCTCGCGATCACCGGATCGATCTCGACGATCGACGCCAACGACGTGCACACAGCGGTGCCCACCAACGTCACCAATCTGATCGAGGGTCGCGCAACGGGAGTTCAGCTGACCCAGAATAGCGGTGAGCCCGGGGCTGGCGCACAGATTCTCATCCGTGGTGGAACGTCTATCAGCGCCAGCAACCAGCCCCTTTACGTGGTCGACGGTGTTCCATTGAGCGCCGACGAATCTGCCGAGCCGGGTGGTGCTACACCGATGGGCACGGCTCCGCTGCCGCGCAATCCGCTGAATTTGATCAACCCGGCGGACATTTCATCAATCACGATCCTGAAAGATGCTGCCGCGACGGCAATTTACGGCGCGCGCGGCGCCAATGGCGTCATTCTCATCGAGACGAAAAAGGGTAGCGTCGGTGGACCAACGGTCGAGTACGAGGTGCAGGCCGGAATGTCCTCGCCGTACAAGCGACTCGACATGGTGAGCGGCAGCCAGTACAGGGACTTCATCGCGGCTCAAGTCGCCCTCGGGAATATCCTCCCAGTGGCCGTCACGAATCAGGGAAGCGCGAACACAAACTGGCAGGATGAGTTGTTCCGCTCGGCTCCGACCATTAACCACAATCTCTCGTTCTCCGGCGGATCCGCCAACACGCAATATCGTGCGTCGCTGAACTACTTCGACCAGCAGGGAATCGTGATCGCCAACGGACTCAGGCGCTATCAGGCCCGAGTCAACGGGACCCACAGTGCGATCGACGGCCGCCTTCGGCTTGGGCTCAATCTCACCGGCTCGCACATCATCAACGACTACCTCCCGTTCGAGGAAAATGGTGGATTTGAAGGAGGCGTCTTCATCAACATGATGAACTTCAATCCAACGCATCCGGTAACGCTGACCGATGCAACCACAGGCGTCACCACTTATTACGAAATCGGACAGGGAGCGCAGTCAGTTCGCAATCCCGTAGGTTTGGCGAACCAGATCCTGGACAAAGGCACGTCGGACCGCACGCTCGGCAACATGTCAGCGGATTACGACATCTTCTCGAGCCTTACGGGTCGCGTAGCGGTTGGCGTAGACCGCACCGCTGGTGATCGAAATTTCTACATGCCGAGGATCAGTCCGGCGGGTGCCGTATTCAACGGTCTCGCGGACAGAAGGAATCGCGACAATACCACAAAGACAATCCAGACAGTTCTCACCTTTCACCCGACCTTCGCCGCCAGTCGCGAGCTCGATGTCGTCGGCGGCTATGAGTTCGGCCAAACGACGCTGAACGAGTTTGGAGTGCAAACGCGTAATTACCTGACCGACGCGTTCACGTTCAACAGCCTCGGCAGCGGAATTGGACTCGAGCCTCCCTATTCGTTCAAGACGGACAAACGCCTCGTATCGTTCTTCGGGCGAGCCAACGTCGGCCTGAACGAGAAATACTTCCTCACTGGTGTGCTGCGACGCGATGGATCGTCAGCGTTCGGAGCAGGGAACAAGTGGGCAGTGTTTCCCGCCATCTCCGGCTC
>DASWDV010000220.1:0-2790 GCA_036395075.1 Gemmatimonadaceae bacterium
TCCCTGGGCATTCAAGCTCGTTGCCGATCGTGCCACACCGCTTTTGTCCGCGCATGAGAGCGCCATCCATTCCAAGCTGGTCGCGCTGATTCTTCTCGTCGTGTATGGCCTGACGTACCTGGCACTAACCAACGCATTTGGAATTCCTGAAGCGAGGAGTGTCGTTGACCGAGGCGCACGATTGCTGAGGATTCCACTTCGGACGAGGTGAACCGGCACTACCGCGCGTGGTATAATTACACATGCAACCCGTGCCCGACGCCGTCGCGACCAAACTTCCGCACCTCCCTGATGGACCGGGTGTGTACCTATGGAAGGGAAGGGATGGGACTACACTGTATGTGGGAAAAGCGAAGCGGTTGCGATCTCGGGTACGCAGCTATTTCGCCAATGACCAGCTCGAGAGCCTGAAAACTCGTCACCTCGTCGGTCTCATCGCCGATCTCGAGACGATCGTCGTTCCGAGCGAAGCTCACGCGTTGATCCTCGAAGCCAATCTGATCAAGGAATACCGGCCGCGCTTCAACATCGCGCTGCGCGACGACAAGTCTTATCCATACATCAAGGTCACGGTACAGGAGCCGTTTCCGAGAGTGTTCGTGACGAGGCGGCTCGAGGACGACGGCGCGAGTTACTTCGGACCTTACACCGATGTCGGTGCGATGCGGCGCGCTCTGAACGTGGTCAAGAAGATCTTCACGGTGCGAAGCTGCAACTACGACATGCCGGCGCAGATGCCTGAGCGACCGTGCCTCGATTATTACATCAAGCGGTGTAAGGCGCCGTGCATTCTTGCGCAGTCGCAGCAGGACTACCGAGCAATGATCGATGAGGTGGTGCTGTTTCTGTCAGGTCGCCCCGACGAGGTCGTCAGGCGCGTGGAGGAGCGGATGGAACTGGCGTCCGAGCAGCTGGATTTCGAGCGGGCGGCGGAACTGCGTGATGTCCTCCACCATCTCGAGAACATGGAAGAGCCGACCGTCGTACTGGAGGTCGAAGGCGGAGATCGCGATGTGGTTGGATACGCCCGCGATGGCGACGACGCCTGCGTGACAGTGTTACGCATAAGAGGCGGGAAGCTGCTGTCACGCGAACAGCGGTTCCTGACGAACATCGATGGCGAGGATGATACCGACGTTCTGACGGTTTTCCTCGCGGGCAGTTATGTCGGAATGCAGGAGAAAGCGCGACAAGTATTGCTTCCATTCGATTTCCCCGATCGAGAGTTGATCGAGCAGGCCCTGCCAGAGAGCAGGATCCAGATCCCGCAACGCGGACCGCGACGTGATCTAATCGCCTTAGCGGAACAAAACGCACGTCACCTCCTGGAGGAGCTCAAGCTGTCCTCGATGGAGGCGGAGGAGCGCGCAGGGGATCCCGTGTATGAACTTGGTCGCGAGCTTGGCCTCCAACGTCTGCCCAGGTCGCTGGTCTGCTTCGACATCTCGACGACGCAGGGAACGGATACGGTAGGTTCGTGCGTCTGGTTCGAAAACGGGCGGCCGAAGCGGAGCGAGTATCGCAAGTTCAAGGTGAAGACGGTCGAAGGCACGGATGACTTCGCGTCGATGCTGGAGGTCGTCCGTCGCTATTTCGAGCGACGCCTCGCCGATGAGAAGCCGCTCCCGGACTTGATCGTCATCGATGGTGGCAAGGGTCAGCTCTCAGCGGCGCACACGGCGCTTGGCGATCTCGGCGTAGGAGATCGACCGTTGATCAGCCTCGCGAAGCGCGAGGAAGAGATTTTCATCTGGGGCCGTACCGAGCCGCTCAAACTCTCGAGGCGCTCGCCAGGCCTTCGCCTGCTGCAGCAAGCGCGCGACGAGGCGCACCGATTCGCCGTCACCTACAACCGCAAGCGCCGGTCAATGCGCACCGTGACCTCGGAGCTGCTCAAAGTTCCGGGTATCGGACCTGTGAAGCGCCGGCAGCTGCTCAAGGAATTCGGCAGCGTCCAAGGCGTTCGCGAGGCAGGGCAGGAGGCGATTGCCCGCCTGCCCGGGTTTAACGCCGAGCGGGCTCGAAAGCTTCTCGAGTCGCTCGCGACGACGTCGCCAGTCTGACCACCTAGGTGCGCTTCTCGACGAGAAATAAGGCGAGCTAAAGGTAGGTAATTCCTTGACTTCGCTCGCTATAGCTCTAAATTACTTGAGCTATGGTCAAGGTCTCCCGGATCGAACGAAACAGCATCGCTGACGAGCTCGGAGTCGTCCCGGGGACTGAGCTTCTGACGGTGAACGGAAGACCTCTCGCCGACTTCCTCGACTGGGAGTTTCTCACCGCTGATGAAGAGTTGGTGATCGAGGCACGTCAGCCCGATGGCGAAGAAATCATCTACGAGCTGGAGCGACTCGACGGCGAGCCACTTGGCATTTCGCTCGAGCCACCGTCCATCAGGCGCTGCGCCAATCGGTGTGAATTCTGCTTCATCGAAGGGCTGCCCGCTGGCTTGCGCAAGCCGCTTTACATTCGGGACGACGACTATCGCCTGTCGTTCGCGTACGGAAACTTCGCGACGCTTTCCAACGTGAAGGAGCGGGACATGGCGCGCATCCTGGAGTACCGGCTGTCGCCTTTATACGTATCCGTTCACGCGACGAACCACGACGCCCGCAAAGTTTTACTCAACAATCAACGGGTTCCCGACATCAAGGCGCAGCTCGCTCGCCTCGCCGCGGGCGGGATCCAGTTTCACTGCCAAATGGTCATCGTTCCGGGCTTGAACGACGAAGCAGTGCTGGAGGAGTCCCTCTCAGATCTATGGAACATGGGCGATGCGGTGTTGTCCGC
>DASWDV010000221.1:0-2414 GCA_036395075.1 Gemmatimonadaceae bacterium
TGGTGGGGGAAACGGGTCGTCGATGCCACTATCGATCCAACCACCGGCCGCGCGACGTCAGTGCTTTGCGATCCAGGATCGGCGGGCGGAGCGCCAGTGCTTTGCGCGAACGCGCCGCTCGTCTTCCTTGGCAACACCACGCCGACGTCCGAAGGCGCCTTCAGCTCGACGCTCAGCTTCTTCTCCAACTTCAGCTTCTACACGCTGATCGACTTCAAGGGCGGGTACAAGAAGCTCGATGGCAACCGGCGTGTCCGCTGCCACATCTTCATAGAGTGCCGCGAGAATTACTACCCGAAGGAATTCTCTCCGGCGATAGTTGGCGCGGTCACCAGCAGCGCCTACGTCAGCGATCTGATCAACGACGCGAGCTACACCAAGCTTCGCGAGATTTCGTTGAGCTACAACCTTCCGAGCTCATTTGCGACGAGACTTGGAGCGGCGAGAGCCTCAGTCAACATCGCCGGGCGCAATCTACACACCTGGACCAATTACAAGGGCCTCGAGCCTGAGGCTTCGTTCCAGGGTGGCACACGCGGATTCGGACAGTGGGAGCAGGATGTCACTCCACAGCTGCGCACGTTTGTCGGCAGCCTGCGCCTGAACTTCTAATGCCAAATCATCTCAACGAACGACTCACCGGAATCATGCGGAGATCCGATATGAAGCTCACTCGCATCGCCAGAAAGACGGCGCGAGCTACAATGACAGCGGGACAGTGGCTCACCGTCGTCGTGCTATCTATACCCGTCGTCAGCTGTAACCTCCTCGACAAAGGCCTGGAGGCGACGGCGCCGGACAAAATCGAGACTTCCGTGCTCGAAACCCCGGCGAACGCCGGCCTGATCGTGAATAGCGCGATCGGAAACTTCGAGTGCGCGCTCAAAGCGTACATCGTCGATGCGGCGATGGGTAGCGGAGAGTTCATGGATGCGACGCCGACGGCGGCGAACTGGGCATTCGACCGGCGCGACACCGATCCAACTGCCGATACGCGTTATGCAACGAATGGCTGCGATGCCTACGGCATCTACACCCCGATTCAAGTCGCGCGTGGCACCGCGGACAGGGCGCTCGAGCTGCTGCAGGGATGGACCGACGCGCAGGTCGCGGGGAGACAGGATCTCATTGCCAAGGCGGCAGTCTATGCCGGTTACTCGAGGATCCTGCTGGGCGAAGGATTCTGCGAGGCGGCAATCAATCTCGGCCCGTTACTGACGTCGAACGACGTGTTCGCTTCGGCGGAGACGATGTTCACCACGGCGATCACCGCTGCGCAGGCGGCGGGAGATCAACAGATCCTCAACATGGCGTACGTTGGCCGGGCACGTGCCAGACTTGATCAAGGAAACAAGGCGGGAGCCGCGAGCGATGCCGCTCTCGTGCCGTCCGGCTTCGTACAGAATGCGACTTCCGAGAATAGTCCCACCATTCGTCAGAATCGAGTGCAGACGTACAATCAGGCTGGTGTCGTTTCCGTCGGCGCTACCTACCGCAACATGACGGTTGCCGGTCCGAGCGGGCCTGTTCCTGATACTCGTGTCGCGGTCACGAACGCTGGCAAAAACGGGACTGACAACAGAACGCCGCTCTACATACAGACCAAGTATGCGACGAGCACCAGTCCGATTCCGATCGCGAGCTACAAGGAAGCGCAGTTGATCATCGCCGAAGTTCAGCAGGGACAGACGGCCGTAACCATCATCAACAACCTTCGCGCGGCGAGAGGTCTGCCGGCGTTCTCCAGCACCGATCCGACGGCAATCGCCAACGAAGTGACCGAATCACGCAAGCGTGAGTTGTTTCTCGAAGGTCAGCATCTCTACGACGTGCGGCGGTTGACCCTCCCACTCGACCCTGCGGCTGGGCAGCCTTACTCGACGGTCTATCTGAAGGGTGGGAACTACGGAACAGAGCGGTGCTTCCCGCTGCCTGATGTCGAGAGGCTCAATAATCCGAACATCGGGGGATAAGCTAGCGGTTCGGAAATAAAAACAGGGGACCGTTTGAACGGTCCCCTGATTTTATTCGGGTGCTCGTAGTGAACTGGAACTGAAGACCACCAGCTGGGGGCTGCGAGCGGACCGGCTGGCGGCTGCGAGAGTAAGACGACCTACTTTGTGGCTGCTGGCTCCGCTTTTGGGAATAGCGATGGCCCTTTCTGCACCGTCCAACCGGTTGGATCCAGCTCGTCCAACTGCTTGAAACTAGCTTCGCTCACCGACCCCGGAGCGCCCAGTGATCTCCAAAGCTCCTCGGCTTTGGTCGGCATGAACGGAAAAAGGTAGACAGCCTGACGTGTGAGCTGCCGTACCAGCGTCGCAAGTGTCGTCTCGAGTGCCGCGCGGCTCGCCGGATCCTTTGCGAGCTTCCACGGTGCCTGTCGATCCACGTATTCGTTGGCTCGCGCGACG
>DASWDV010000222.1:0-2442 GCA_036395075.1 Gemmatimonadaceae bacterium
GTGAAGTTTCTCGAGCCGCTCCGGAATCTCGTCGGCCGTGGCAGGATATCCGAGTTGCCCCAACAATCGGCTTAGCGCTGTTTTATCGCCGGGGGCTGCTGGTCTGATTCTGAGCGAGTCCATCACGGCCAAGTATCTTCGAACGGGCGGAGCTGCACAAGAAGAGCGACTCAGCGTCCAGTATCGGTCGGCAGCTCGAACCAGACTTCGACTTCGTATCCGTCGGGGTCGATGAAAAAAATGTACGGTTCGCCCGGAACGAATTCTCCGCGCTGAGTGATCTTGCCTCCGGCGCGCTCGATCGTGGTCGCCGCCTTGTCGATGTCGCGCGCGTCGGTCAGTCGAAATCCAAAGTGCTTGATGCCGCCCGACTTTCCGATCCCATCCGTCCCTTCCTCGAGGACGAGAACGTCACGCGCACCGGGCGTCTGCGCCTGCACAAAATGCGGCTCCCTATAGACCGCCAGCATGCCAAAGACATCGTGATAGAACTGGAACGATCTCTCGACATCGCTGACCGTGAGCGCGAGGTGGGTCAGTCCGAGCGTTCTGATCATCGCACATTCTCCCGCGAGAGTCGTGTCGGCGTCGTCGGCTGGAGTATTTATGTGAAAAACGGCAACCATTCAAGAGAATGGTTGCCGTCCGCGCCCGGCCACCCTGAAGCGTGGTACAGAAATCAGGTCATTCAGCGCGCGGATACGTCGCTCGGACGCTCGCGTTCGCGCCGCGGCGACGCCTGGTCACCGACGGTGATTTTGTCGAGCGCGGCGAAGATTCCGTCGGCACCGGGATTCACGTCAGTCGGGGACAGATAGCTCCATCTGATAACTCCCATGCCATCAATCACGAAAAGTGCGCGAGCCGAAAAACCGTTTTGTTTATCGTAGGCCCCATAGCTGCGCGAGACCTCACCCTTCGGCTCGAAGTCGGAGAGCAGCGGAAAGCTGATGTTCCGCGCTTCGGCGAACGCTTTGTGGCACCAGGCACCATCGACCGAGATTCCCAGGACCTGCGCGCCGTAGGTCGCGAACTCGTCGCGCATCTCATTGTAAAGCGCCATCTGGTCGCCGCAGACCGGACTCCAATCGGCGGGATAAAACGCCAGCACTACCGGCCTGCCCCTGAAATCCGCGAGCGAATAGGATCGGTCGGGTGTCGATTTGAGAGTGAAGGGCGGAGCCTGCTTGCCCGCCGGAAGAACCGTATCGACCGTGTCGTCGGCCGTCATTGTACACTCCTCGCGGTTTTGCGTTGGTAGTCCCTTATCCGCAACAAATGTGCTTCAAGGCGGGAGGCGGGAGGCGGGAAGAGGGCAGCGGAAGGTGAGCGGATTCGCGTCACACTACCCGGTTCCTCTCGGAACCCGGCGCAAACAATGCAGACTCGTTACCTCGTCTCGTCCTCCCGTTACCCTGACCATGCAATCAGCCCAGCTCGTAGTACCAGTCAGCGACCACGATCATTCACTCGGCCCGAGCTCAGCTCCGGTGACGCTCGTCGAGTACGGCGATTTCGAATGTCCGCATTGCCGGCGTGCGCATCCCATCATTCAGGGCCTGCGCCGCCACATGGGCGACCGGCTCCGCTTCGTTTTCCGCCATTTTCCGCTCAGCGAGGCGCACCCGCACGCCGAGCACGCTGCCGAGGCGGCGGAGGCGGCCGCAGCGCAGGGAAGGTTTTGGGAGATGCACGACATGCTCTACCACAACCAGGATGCCCTCGAGGACGACGACTTTTCGATGTACGCCGCGAGGATCGGCATCGACGCTCAACGTCTTGCGCGCGAGCTGGCATCGGGCACTTACGCGAAAAAAGTTCGCGACGATTTTCGCAGCGGCATCCGCAGCGGCGTGAATGGCACCCCGACTTTCTTCATCAACGGCTCTCGCTACGACGGAAACTGGGGCGATGCGGACGAGTTCCTGCGGGTTCTTACGGATGCGGCGGCTCAGGTACACGTCGGCGCGCCCTGATTTCACTTTCCCGAATGCTGTCACCGCCCGAAGCGGCAAGGATACGACAATGGAGACGATGAGAATTCCAACCGATCAGCTCGAGGCCCACTTCGACAAGTTCACGAAGCATTTCCTTCTGAAGGAATCAACCAACGCGGCCGACGTTGAGATTCTCGCTCCCGACTGGGGAGACCAGTACGTCGCCGAGGGCGTACAGCTGCGTGGCATTACGTACGATCCGAGGGAAAGGGCGATCGAGTTCGAGCTGGAGGGCGGCGATCATCGGATTCCCCAGCCAAAGGAAGTGTGGACTGTGGAAGAGCCGGACGGGTTCATCAAGGCGATCGAGATTGTGCACGACGACGCGACACGCGAAGTCGTCAAGGTGAATCGCCGCGCGCTCACCGGCTAAAACTGCGCGTGTAGCCTCAATCCAACCCGCGTGGTGCCGTCCGCAACAATCAAATCCGGCGTCAGCGATGCG
>DASWDV010000223.1:0-2492 GCA_036395075.1 Gemmatimonadaceae bacterium
GTATCAATGATGTGCGCGGCCTCGCTGACCTCAGCGCGGCATTCCGGGCAACTGACGAGATGAGACTCGATGCGCGCTCGCGCGCTCGGCGTTGCGACGCGGTCGACATAGGCCACGATGTCCCTGGGGTCCAGGTGTTGATCGCTCACGCGGATCGACTCCGCCACCTGCATAGACATTCCGCTCTCCGCTCGTTGGAATTGTGCCTACTGATTCGAACGGACCACGGTGATGTTTTTGCGGCCTCGCCAGAGCTCAAGGCTCCGCCGTATCGACGCCGTGACTTTCCAGAGCCCGGCGCAGTTTGGACAGCACGCCGCCCAATCGTCGATAGACGTGAAATACGCTGGGGAGACCAAGAGTACGCGCGATCTCGCGTACCGGGCGCTCATCCTCGAACCGAAGCGTGAGCAACAAGTGATCGGCAGAATCCAGCTCTTCGAGCGCTCGGGCCAATGCGAACTGGAGCTGCTGTCGCCGAATTCCTGCATCGGCCTCATCATACGATTTACCTGTCAGCCGGTCGGGCTCGATTTCGTCAGCGACGAGATCTTCAAGTCGTTTGCGTGCCTTCTGTTCCTGCTGACGATCCGCATCTTCACTGCGAGACCGTCCGTAACGCTGGCGAAAGTAATCGTGCGCGAGTCGTCGGGTGACGACGACGAGCCATGATGAGAACTTGATGTCCGGCTCGGGTACGTACGCGCGAAGCCGGCGACAGCCGTCTTCGCGAAGAGCCTCTAGTGCGTGGGCATATGCGTCCATCGCCGCGTCACGGTCGCGTGCGACTGCGCGGCAGGTGTGGAGCAGCGTGTCGCTGTAGGTGGCGACGAACTCGCTCCAGGCATCGTCGCACGCATCCGAGTCGGCTGCGTTATGCAGCCGCAACAGCGGGAAGGGCAGGGTTGGCCGAGCGTACGCCATGACGATAACGTCCTCTGGCCGGAACGAAGGTTCCTAGCATACAGCGGATGTTTAGCGGCCGCCAGCAGAACATCGTCATCAATCCCTGGGGGGTTCGGTCATCCTGGAGGACCGAGGCCCGAGGACCAACGGCATCTATGAACGCGGACTAATCGAGGATTGCGGACGATGTCCTCAATGGTCCTCGGTCCTCGATTAGTCCGCGATGATCAATGCACTTGGTCCTCGGCCCTCGGTCGTCGACTGACAGCGCTAGAGCCTCAGCAACTCGCGCCCGCCAGAAACCAGCACTGCGTCAGCGGAGATGTCTTGAAAAAATCGAGGAGCAGGCGACCCACTTTCTGCTCGCCCGACTGCGACGGATGGGTACCATCGCTTTCGACGTCGGCGGTCGTCCACACCAATCCGTCCGAGCGGCCAGCGGTACCACGTGTCCACAGGTAAGGACCCCAGCCGATCCACGGCGCGACGGTTTGATAACTCAGATCGCCGGCGCGCGAATTCTGCACGCTTCCTTGCGCCATCTGGTCGATCTGCGCTTGCACCACCCACTTGACCGCCAATCCCGATTCGTACGCGTACGGCTCGGGGTTGAGTGCCGACGTCGCGTATCCGGCGTAGATGCGGCTCGAGAAAAAGATCTGCCTGAGGTTTGGGTACCGCTGCTTGAGGGTGCGCGCGATAGTTCCCATCTCAGAAACCAGCACGTAAGCGTCTGACGACGCCGAAGGCAGCGACACCGTTGGCTGGGCGTCGGCGACCTTGACCCACGCGATCTGCACCTGCAGCTCCGAGAGTCCCGCCGGCGTGAGCCACGTGTCGCGGATGCGATCGTATTCGGGGCTCGTGGGCGAGATCCAGGACGGAGCGGCTTGCCCGCCGCGTGCGCCATTCACAATAACGAGCGTAGTGCTATTGACGGTCGGATCGGCGGCGGCCTGTCCCATGAACGACCACGAGGTGCAAGCTGCCGGGGTATTGGCCGCGCAGAATTCCTGCGTGGTGTTGGACATTCCGATCGAGAGGAGAACGTAGTGACCGGACGCGCTCGGATTGCCATTCACATCGAGCGGCGCGATCGATTTGGCCCGCGCAGTTCCAGCCGCGAGATGCGTCGCGGGAATGGTGTTGCCGCCAGGATAGAGGCCGCCCTCGAAACCGAGGTATCGCGCGTCCGCTGTCATGTCGCCCAGCGGAAGCTTTGTCGTATCCGCGGCGACACCCGGTGGCCCGGATGCAGTACCGTGGCCGCAGGCGCCTAACGCCCCGGCTGTAAGAATCGCGGCAACTGTCGGGAATCTTTTCATCATAAGCTCGCTGTGTCCGTCGACCGATGATCGAACCTGCTTAGAGTGGGACGAGCGAACGAAGTCCGGGTTAACACCTCGCCCCTGAGTCACCTTGTGGTTGCGCCGGGCCTCGGTCCTCAAGTGGATCCAAGACAATAGAGCGCGTACGCGGCGATTGAAAAGATTCTGCCATGAGCTCGGTGCGACGCGAGAGTTAGTGAATGTCACACTTCGGGCCTGCGATCTCTCATGAAACGGCGAACGATCCTTTATTCCGGA
>DASWDV010000224.1:0-5781 GCA_036395075.1 Gemmatimonadaceae bacterium
GAAAAGCTCGCCGGGCAAGCGGCGCGCAATCCCGCCGACCATGTCCAGGCCTTTTTCCTGGGTCATCGCGCCGACGATTCCGCAGATCACGGTGTTCGGCGGCCAGCCCCGTTCGCGACGCCAATTCCGCGGTCGCTTCACCTGCGGAGCCGGCACTCCCGAGTAAACGACTTCGACCAGCCCAGCCGGAACTCCTGCTTTCACCATCACTGCCTTCACGGCCTGCGAGATGGCGATGAACAAATCGACCCCGTGTCGGTACTTCAGCCGGACCTGTTTGGGCGGGAATGCCACGCGTCGGGTGACGACGAGTCGCGTCTTTCGCTTCCCAATCAGCGCGAGTCTCGCGATCGAGTGTGACCGCGCGTCGTGTGCGTGGACGATTGCGGCGCCCCACTCGCGAGCGACGGCGCGGAGCTCTCGGGCGGACCGTATGTCCCATTCTCCGCGCAGCGTCAGGCGGTAGGTCGGGAGGCCAGCGTGCTCGGCGCGCCGGATCAGGGGCGAACCCGTTGGCGCGACGACAAGGGTGCGGTAGCCGAGATCGCGGAGTCCGGTCGCAAGCAGGAATACCTGGCGCTGGCCGCCGCGCCAGCTACGCCCGGAGTCGACGTGAAGAACCCGGGGTAGCTCCACTACGCTTCGACTTGCCGCGCGAACGCCTTGAACAGGCCTCGGTCCCACGGCTCGGCCGAGTCGGTCATCTCCTCCGGGTGCCATTGCACCGCCATCACCCACCAGTCCTCCTCGGTGGACTCGAGGCCTTCGATGATTCCGTCCGGAGATCGCGCTGTGACCCGCATGCCGTCGGCGACGCGCTTGACCGATTGGTGATGGAACGAGTTCACGGTGACGTGCTCTGCTCCAACCGCTTTGGCGATCAGCGACCCAGGCTCAATCGAAACTTCATGTGAGCGGGAATCTCTTGGGCCTTCCTCATCATGCGCGATGTGGGTCTCACACTGCGATGAAATGTCCTGCACCAGAGTGCCGCCGAGTGCGACGTTGAGCATCTGGATGCCGCGGCAAATCGCGAGCACAGGAGTTCCACGGGCTCGCGCCTCCTCGACGAGCGCCGCTTCGGTCGCATCGCGCGCGGGGTTGATGGACCGTACTTTTTCGTGGCGGCTTTCGCCGTAACGAGCGGGATCGACATCTTCGCCGCCGGTCAGTACGAGACCGGAGACTGAATCCAGAATTGCCGCGGCAGCATCAGCGCTCGAAAGCGGAGGGACGATGAGTGGTACGAGCCCTGCGTTTTCGAGGGCCGTCACGTAGGCGGCGGTCAATCGAACCCGGCTGGTATCGCCATCGGGGCGAATGCTAGCGGTAACAGCAACTGTGCAGGCTGGAACCGGCTTGCGCGCGGACGACACGAGTGATCTCTCTTCGACAGGGTACGTTGGCACTGCTGCTCGCCGCCGCGTCGGCGACAATTGCACAGCCCCAAAGTCTGAACGGGCTCCCCGTCACCTGCAAGGGGGAGCGTATCAGTCGGATAGACATCGATGCAGCTCCGCCGTTCGAGATCACGGGGACTGCCATGTGGCAGCGCGCCCTGCGCTACGCCGCGAAGCAGCACGTGACGACGCGAGAAGCGGTGATCCGTCGCTACCTCGCCCTGCAGCTGGGTGACCGTTGCACCGAGGTTCGTCGCGCGGAATCGGAGCGCATTCTGCGGGTGCAACCATTCATTGCCGACGCGAGCGTGATCGCGTACGCAGACGGTCAGGGCGGAGTCGTGCTCAGCGTCACAACCGTAGACGAAGTCTCGGTGATCGTCGGCGCCGGCATTGGCGGCGGAGCGCCCGCGGTCCACTCGCTTCTCCTCGGCGAAGACAATCTTCTCGGAAGCGCGCTGCACGTCGAGGGAAGCTGGAAGAAGGGTGCACGATTTCGCGACATCTATGCGGGGAAGGTGATCGACTATCAGTTCCTTGGGCGTCCCTACCAGCTGCGCGCAGAGGCCGGACGGCGGGAGCTTGGAAGCGATTGGGGAACCGAGCTGAGTCATCCCTTTCTTACGGACTTGCAACGCATTTCGTGGCGCACAACCGCCGGCAATACGAACGCCTATTTCTATTTTCGGCGGCCGGGCGCGCTGCAGGCGGCGCTGAAACTCGACCGTTCGTACAGCGACATTGGAGGTCTCGTTCGCATCGGTCCGCCGCTCGGGAACCTCTGGCTAATCGGAGGATCCATATCTTTCGAAGACGAAGACCCGGCCAACCAACCTGTAATCGTGAGTGACGCAGGCGTTCTTCCCGACACCAGCCAGGCGTTGATCGACAGGTATACGAAGCACCAGACGGCGCGACTCAACGCGTTATCGGGTTTTCGCAACGTTCACTTCGTCCGCGTGAGCGGGTTCGACGCGCTCGAAGGCACCCAGGATTTGCGGACGGGCGTTCAACTGGCAACGCTTCTCGGCAAGGGCGCGATTTTTCTGCGCGGCAAGGAGCGCGATTGGTTCGGATCCACCGACCTTTACGCCGGGGTGGCGACCCCGATCTCGTACGCGGCACTCGATATCGCAGGAGAGGGTCGCAGGGATGAGGATGGGAATTGGGATGGCATGCTCGCGCACGGTCGTGCAGCGATTTACGTGAAGCCCATCAACCGCCATACCGTGACCTCGGACCTGACGTTCAGCGGGGGATGGAAGCAGCGAATTCCATTTCAGCTCACCTTTGCGGACCGCGACGGCGGCCTTCGCGGGTTCAGAGCGTCGGACGTCGGCGGTGGCCGCAGGCTGGTAGCGCGAACGGAAGATCGTTATCTGATTGGCCGGTACAAAGATTTCGCAACAATGGCGGTCGCGGGGTTCGCGGAAGCGGGGAAGCTCTGGGCCGGAGATTCGCCTTTCGGTGTCACTACGCCGATTTCGGCGTCGGCGGGCGTCAGCTTTCTTGCGGCGTCACCGCCGCAATCGCGTCGAACTTTCAGAGCAGATTTTGCGTTTCCGGTGAAGGGGCCGCGCGCTCATGGCTGGGAGGCGCGGCTCACCGTGACCGATTTCACCAGAATCTTCCGGATCGAGCCGCGGGATATTTTCAGAAATCGCGAGCGATCGATTCCTGCTTCGGTGTTCAATTGGCCGTAGCCGCTGTCTTTAGCGAGATGCGCCGGGAACGAATTCCCATCGGCCAAGTGCCTGCGCAGAAACGGTCAACTCCCGGGGCGAAATGACAGTCGGAACGGGCGACCCGCTGGTTAGTACGGCGTTATCGAGCTGAAACGCGCCGTAGCCGCTTGGGATTGAGCTGCTCGAAGAAAGAGTAATCAGCCTTCCGAGAGTCCCGCCGGCGGCAGTCGCCAGGACAGCGGCGTCAATGCGAGCCTGCTTGACAGCCTCAGTCATTGCAGCACGACGCGCCTCCTCTATGTTCGTCGCGCCGAACTGAACGGAAGAAATCTCACCTGCTCCGCCACTCACGGCAGCATCAATGATTTTTCCGACCTGATCAACGTTGTTTACACGCGCTCGAATAGTGTTGCGAGCGGTGAAGCCGCCACGCCGTCGGCCGTTATCCTCGTAGGCCTGCTCGATGCTATACCCTTGATTCGTCAGGTCCTCAGCGGCAACGCCGGCTTGGCGCAGTGCGGCAAGCGTTGAAGCGACCTTCGCCGCATTCTGTGTCGCTGCTTCCGCAGCGGTACCGGAACGCGTCGTAACTCCGATCATCACCACCCCAAAGGTTGGAGCGAGGTGGGTTTCTCCCCGCCCGGTGGCGGTAATCTCGGGCTCGCGCGCAGTAGGACCCGGCGAGAACGCCTGTCCTCCCGCGGAGCTAACATCAATCACCAACGAACAGGCGGACAGCGATAAGGCGATTCCAACAAGGTGTCTGACCATTGGTTCTCCCGGTCTAGGCGTTTGGATAGAGAGAAGACGTCAGACCATCCAAAACTTGCACATCGAGAAGTACCCACTTGAATGACGCACAGAGGTTGCGAGCTAGCGATTCGCCGCCGGAACTTCGCGCATCATTCTACGTACCGGGATGACGAGCAATCCGCACACGACCGCGGCGATGAAGAGGAACATCGAGGTCTGCCTGAACAGGATCGGCATCTGTGGCAACTTCTCCGGATCCACGCGACCACCCACGAGTCCCGCCACCAGATTGCCCAGCGCGCTAGCCATGAACCAGATACCCATCATCTGTCCCTTGAACTTGATCGGCGCGAGCTTGGTCATTGAGCTTAGCCCCACCGGACTGAGCGACAACTCGCCAACCGACTGGAAGAAATAGCTCCATACCAGCCACCAGGATGAAACGCGGACATTGCCCCCGCCCGCGATGACTATGTTCGCCGCGAACACCATCACGACGAAGCCAACGCCCGCGAAGAACAGGCCCCACGCGAATTTGGCAATGCTCGACGGAGCTTTCCCGCGCTTGCCGAGCGCTATCCAGATCGCGGCGAACACCGGGGCGAGCGCGATCACGAATACGGAGTTTGCCGCCTGGAGCCAGAGCGTCGGCATCTCCCATCCGAACACGACTCGATTGGTAAAATCCCGCGCGAACAGATTGAGCGAGGTCGGTGCCTGCTCGAAGGCGGACCAGAAAATCGCCGCGAAGAAGAACAGAAGAATGATGACGACGACGCGCTTCTTCTCCTCGCTGGTCAGTCCGCCACCGACAAACAGGTAGATGAAATACAACAGCGCCGAGCCGACGATGACGTATGTCATCTTCTGGGCCAGTGAAACAGCGTTGATATGGATAAATCCGGTCATCGTCAACAAGACCAACAAGGCAATCACACCGACTCCGATAATCGCCGAGAGCCTGACGCGACGATGTTCAGCGGGGTCGATCGAACCTGGGAGAACGCCGACGTCACCGAGCGTCTTGTCGCCGCGCAGGCGATAGGTAACAAGTCCGATCACCATGCCGAGACCGGCCGCGCCGAAGCCGAGGGACCAGCCCACCCGCTCGCCGAGTATGCCGGTAATAAGCGGGGCGACGAGTGCGCCGATGTTGATTCCCATGTAGAAGATCGAGAAGCCGGCGTCGCGCCGCGATCCGCCCTCGGGGTACAGGTCACCGACGATCGCCGAGATATTCGGCTTGAGCAGTCCGGTGCCCATCACGATGAGAACCAGCCCGATGTAGAACGCGGTGTGCGCGAAGACGATCGAGAGAGCGATGGACAGATGCCCCAGCGCGATCAGCACTCCTCCGTACCAGATCGAGCGTCTCAGTCCGAGCCACCTGTCGGCGATCCAGCCGCCGGGGAGCGAGGCGAGGTACACGCTTGCTGCGTAAATACCGACGATCGATGACGCCGTCGCCCGATCCAGCCCGAATCCGCCCGACGCCAGCGCGGCCGTCATGAAGAGAACGAGGAGCGGGCGGATGCCGTAGTAGGAGAACCTCTCCCACATCTCGGTGAAGAAGAGAGTGGAGAGTCCGACCGGATGTCCGAAGAAAGTGCGCTTGCTCGCGCCTACAAATCCCGGAGGTGGCTCGTCGTGCGTTACGGTTCCTGCCGAGGGCTGCTGAAAAACGTCTCTCGAGTTTCGGGCCATGGTCGGAGGAGTAGAGGGGAGCGGGAAGCGGAAAGAGGGTGGATCGTTATGCGTGGAGAGCGGCGAGCGGAAGATACCGCTCAGGCGGATGTACGCCACCAACTTCCTTTTGTTGCTCCCACGTCACCGTCGATGGCGGCTGCTTGATGCAGGCGGCGAAATGTCCTGGAGCTTTTTCTTCCAGTGGGGGGACGATGTTCGCGCACGCGGCGTCCTTTGCTGGATGGTGGCAGCGCGGG
>DASWDV010000225.1:0-4717 GCA_036395075.1 Gemmatimonadaceae bacterium
CCCTCCTGTGCCACCAGCGATCCACCACCAGCCAAGCCACCTCGGGAGAAAAGTCGACCGCAGAATGAGATAACCGGTAACGAGCTCGAAGCAGGCAAAAAGCACGAAGGAGATTTGAAAGACGCTCTGGTACAGAATGACGCCGAGCAGCGCTGTTGCGTGCACCTGCTGCGCGCCGAACGCGCCGGCCAGTTGAGGATTTGCGAGGACGACAGTCGGAGCGAGGCGCAGCAGCTCACCCACGATCTGTACCGTGCAGCCGACGAGACTGAAGAACGCGGCCAGTAACGCGACGGTCGGATTCACCCGCCTGAACAATCCAAACACCAGTGCGGTGAGAGCGACGTAGATCAAGTTGGCGACGAGATCGACGGCAAATCCCGCTCGGTACAAGCTCGCATGCGCGAGGATGTTGTTCGCCGTCGACGCGGCATCGGTCGATACTATGAGCCCTCGCGTGAGAAGCGTGCCGAGGGCCCCGGTAAGGAAGTAAAGGATCCAGACCACACCGATCACGCGAGGCGATGGCGGCGACGAAGCTTCAGTCGCGAAAGTGTTGTCGTTTGTCATGGCGACGACAATTATTAGCTCAATCTCACCGCTTCGCCAGCAATGCTTACTTGACGTTGTCCCCGAATGAAGTAATCGGATCGATGTCGACGGGAACGCTGCCCGTCTTGCTCAACGCCGCTTGTAGCTGTGACGGCATTGTCCCGTACTTCGCGAACCACGCCTCAGCGCGAGCGCGATCACCGGTTGCTTCGATCGTAAGTAGTTCTTTCGCGAGGCTGGCTACCGCCACCGGAAACCTGGCGAAATCGATCGCGTAGCGACCGGTTGATGCGTCTCGGGTGATGGCGCGCTGCTCAACGAAATAGTTGAACTCCATCATCTCCGCCTTCGCGTGCGCCTCGGCGGTGCCGAACCGAACGGTGCGGAAGATTCCGGCGACGTGCGACGCGTAGTAGTCGCGCGCACGTGACCGGGACAGCACGGCCTTGTCCATCAGCCAGTCGAGACCGTAGAGACCGACGATGTCGGCCTTTGCTTCCTCGAGACCACTGTAAAGCGGGCCAATCGACTCGCGGATGTCGGCCCGCTTGCCATTGACGCGCGCGTAAGCGGGACCGAGCCCGTGCGACATCTCGTGCATCACGACGACAGCGAGGTAGCCATCCATCGACGCCAGGTTGGCCTGGTCCTCACGCATGAGGAGCTTGCCGATCGGCAGCACGACGTTATTCACTCTCGCATCCATGAAATTTTTGAAGAATATCTTCTTCGTCCCCTTCTCGGCGTGGATTCGCGGATCGTTGGGGAGGTTGTCGGCGACCGCCTGATAGCCGTGACGAAGGTCTCCGCTCCGGTACGGCGTGTCCATCACTTCCATCGGAGTGGGATGTCCGGCGTTCGACGGTTTGTCGGCAGCGGCGAGCGGCAGCGCATCCTGAATGGCAGCCGCGTACTTCTTGTACATGGTAAGCTTGGCGCTCTCGCTCGGATTGCGAATCATTACCGCCACGCCGTACGACGTCTTCACGCCCAGCAGGTCGTCGAGGTAAGTCTCGTAGGGAGCCATGATCACGTCGAACTTGTGATTGTCGAGATCGACCCAGGCGAGGTCACTCTTATAGTAGTCGTCGGTGAGCAGCGCCTCGGCGCGGAGTCGCAGGAAATTGGCGAACGGCTTGTCGTCCGAGAGCGCGGCCGCGTCGCCCAGCGCCTTCGCCGCGGGCAGGAGCCACTGCCTGAACTCGACGTGGTACGGAACGCCGACTAGATCCTTGCCCTTGCGTTTGACGACCGTCCACGGATTGTAAAGCTGCGCACGCTTCTCCGGGTGAGCGGTCACGTAATCTTCAATCTCTTTACGGCTGATGCCGGCGGGGTAGAGTGCGTGGCCGGGCTCGTAGACGGAGTTGGCGAGGAAAGGTTTGTTGCCTTCGAGGAGATCGTAGCGATTGCCGTTGATGAGGAGATAGTGGTGGATCTGCTTCTCGGTCGCGCCCGGGCACGGCGTCAGCGCCTGGTAGATTCTGAGTCCTTCCGGATCGCTCTCCCTCCAGAACGCGCTCTCGAGATACTGACCGGCCTCGACGAGCTTGCGCACCATCTGCACTTCCCGACTCGAAAGGCCGTTCGTCGAAAAGGGCATCTGCACCGGCCGGAATTTGGCGAGCTGGGCGGCGAGATTCTCCGTAGGTGCGGGGTGGTTGGAGCAGGAGTACTGCTGGGCGTCCGCGAGATTCGTGGCGCCGATGGAGACGGCGAGCGCGGCGACCAAGAGAGGCTTAGAGTTTGTCATAGGTGAGTTCAGGATGCGCACGATGTGGACCGGACTAACCTGACTCTGCCCCATAGAGCTGATTGACGGCGCACGATATGCCAGTCAGCAACTGAAAATGCGAGTTTGTCTCGCTGTGAAAGCGCAAGGAGACTACGATGGCCAACACCAACTTTGCCGAGGGCGATCCTCGACATCACACCGCCAATATCAAGCGCATGCTGGAGGATACCGCACAGCACGCCCGCGACGACGTTGCGAAAGTCGATGATCCGCGAGCCAAGGCGCTGTTCGAAACGACGGCAGAAGTGCTGTCTAGCGAACCTTAATCACGACCTTGCCGCGCGTGTGGCCGGCGGCCACGTACCTCACCGCCTCGGCGGTTTCTTCGAGCGGGTAGGTGCGGTCGACGACCGGAGTTACGCGACCATCTTCAATCAGTTGGCGCATCACATTCAGGTCGGCGAGATTGGCGCGCGCGACGAACGTAACCAGCTTTCCCCGCGTGAACGGTTCCCGCAGCATCAGCGGTAAAGCTCGGCGCGGCGGCCCGCCAGCGGCTATGTACTTTCCGCTGTCGGTCAGCATTCGTCGGCATTCCGGCCACGATTGGTTGCCAACGATGTCGAGGATCACGTCGTAGCGCACCGCGCCGCTGGTAAAACTCTCTCGCGTGTAGTCGATGACGTGGTCGGCGCCGATTCCTTTCACCATCTCGACATTCCTGGTGCTGCACACGCCCGTGACATTGGCACCGAACGCCTTGGCGATCTGCACAGCAAAGGTTCCGACTCCGCCCGACGCCCCATTGACGAGGACCTTCTGACCGCTTCTCAGCCAGCCGTGATTGCGAAGCCCTTGGAGCGCGGTGAGTCCAGCCACCGGCACGCCGGCGGCCTGCTCGAAACTCACATTGCGAGGCTTGACGGCGAGGATTTTCTCGGGCGCCGACACGTACTCGGCAAAGGAGCCGCGCTTCGCCCGCATCTTGTCACGACCCGTTCCGAAGACCTCGTCGCCAGGCTTGAATCGGGTGACGTTGCGGCCGACTGCCTCGACCACTCCTGAGAGATCGACGCCGAGTGGCTTTTGCCTGCCCGGACCGAGCACCAGGCGAAACACGAACGGCTTTCCGCGCACCATGTACCAGTCGAACATGTTCACTCCCGCGGCGTGCACAGCGACGAGAACTTCGTCGTCGGTCGGCGTCGGCTTTTCGACATCCTCGACGCGGAGAACGTCAGGCGAGCCAAAATCCCGATACACAATGGCTTTCATCACCGCATCGGCTCATAAATCCGGAGCACTGGGCGGCCGTTCAGATTTTCCAGCGGCAGATACACGAGGTGTGTTCGTGGATCGACCGACACGGTGTGCGCGTGCGGAGCGCGAATCTGACCGAGTGGACGCAGCGCATTGCCCTCGAGTACATACGCCGTTAGCGCGCCCGACTCCGCGCCCACATATAGCCTGCGCCACGACGGATCCCATGCGAGCACATCAGGATCATCGGGCACTTTGATGTTTTGGGTGATCCGCATCGTGCGAAGATCCACGACCTGAAGATTTCCGTTGCCCTCACTCGAGACGAATGCGAGGCGGTCCGGCTCATCGAGCGTGAAGCCATGAGGGCCGTCAGAACCCGGAAGATCGTAGCGCTCGACGGCTTTCTCACTCACCGGATCTATCGCCACTAGTTGATTGCGGGTCTGAACGGCGACGAGAATGCAGTGCGACACCGAGTCGTAATGCGTGTTACCAGCCTCTCCTCGCAGATCGATCGTCGAGCGTTTCCTGGCCGACTTTGGATCGATGACGACGTCTGATCCGCCCGACTCGTCCGAAACGAACACTTTGTCCGCGCCGGACGCGTACGCAATGCCGTCTGGAAACCTGATCCCGCCTACACGCGACGTGATCTTCAGCGTCCGGTCATCGATGATCGCCACTTCGTGGTTCCCTGGCGCCGAGACATAGACCTGATGATGCGATGGCACGGCCCATACGCCGGTAGCGCGCGGCACGTCCCCAATTTCCGCGATGACCTTCCCATTGTTCGCGTCGAAGACGATCGTGCGCCCGGCGTTCATGTGGTTCATGTAGATACGTCCGCTCACCGGGTCGACGCTTTGGTAATCGAAGCGGTTCGCCGGTCCGGGCAGCGGGATCTCGCGCACGAGTCTGAGTCCTGTCTTGGGCGAAGCCATGGTGCCGGGTACGGGTGAGCGCCAGCCAGCAGGCGTGAGGGACGCCGCCGTGGCAAAACAAGGAGTCTGGCTCCGCACGGGAGCGCTGGCGACCACGCCAGCGGTAAGCAATCCGACGAAGCGCATCAGCGAGCCTCTCGTGTTTCCAAACCGGTGCGCTGAGGATTCCAGGTATGTCGCTCCGCGCGAGCTTCGCGCAGCCACGCGTACATCGCATCATAGACGA
>DASWDV010000226.1:0-1676 GCA_036395075.1 Gemmatimonadaceae bacterium
TAGCGTCCGTGCCGGGTGGATACTATTCGAAAACCGTAGCATTGGCGGCGTCGGCAGCTGGAATCCGGGTGCTGTTTACGTCCGAGCCAACTACCCGATGCTACTTCGTAGACGACTGCCTGGTCATCGGCCGCTACTGCCTCCGTACCGGAACGCCGCCAGCGACAGCAGCGCGACTGGCGTGTGGCGACTGGGCCCCACGCGTAAGTAGTTGGCTGGCGTGGAACACGAGGAAGGTTGGCAAGAAGCTGGCGGGTGATTTCTACCTGCGCGCCCGACTCTCTTTGTTGCGTTAGGGTTGCGGGACGCGCGGCGGATCACGCGCTTGCCTTTTTTCGTTAGGCAGGCAGGTTGCTCTGCCGCGGCGCGCGTTTTTCGCGACCAGTAATGCGCATGTGGGCCACTGAGGTTTGGAGTCCGTTAACGGCCCCTCTGTAGCAGCTCCTGAGAACTCTGGGCCATAGACTAGGCCCATGCTACGTGCGGTGGCCCGATTGTGGCATCGGAAGCCGCTGCCCACGCGCTCTGCGCCGGGGCTTCGAGATTTATCCATGTCCGTCACCAACGCCGGTGATGCCTCGACTCCTCGAGCGCGTACGGAAGCTAAAAGGGATATCGATCAACGAGCTGCGGGTCCGATGCAGTCAATCGGCGCATGCTCGTCTCGAGCGAATTGGGCTGTCTTCGGACAGCCGCTTACCGAGCGATAAAGCGTTCGCACAGTTGCTCGACTTGCCGAGCGCGGGGCAGGTCGCGGACGGCAACGAGTTATTAGAGCGTTTTCGCCAACACGCTCGAATTTCGGGGCATTTTCTTGCGGGCCTTTGCGAGCCGGCGGCCACGGCGCGCGAGTTCCAGCGGCGCTGTGCAGACGCCGCCGCAACCGCGATAGCAGCCGCGGAGCGTATTACGCGTGGCCAAGTCGACCTTGGCGATCGCCTCGTCTCGATCGGCTCACGTCCTGATTGGACTTTGGAGCCGCTCTCTGGTAAACGCGCGCCGGCGATACACTGGAGCCGAATAGCATACCTCGACCCGCTCGTGGCCGGCGATTGCAAGCTCACATGGGAGCTGAATCGCCATCAGTACTTCGTGACACTCGGTCGCGCGTACCTGCTCACGAATGACGATCGTTATGCATCGTTCATCGCGGACCACATTTCCTCGTGGATGGATGACAATCCACCGAAGATCGGAATCAATTGGACCAGTAGTCTCGAATTGGCGCTTCGCGCCATTTCCTGGATATGGGCGCTCTATCTCGTGCGAGATTCTTCGCGCCTCGAGGGACCCGTCTTCCTTCGCGCGCTCAAGTATCTGTACCTGCACGCGCGACACATCGAGCGGTATCTGTCGACGTATTTCAGCCCGAACACCCATCTCACGGGCGAAGCACTCGGGCTGCTATACATCGGCACAGCCTTTCCCGAATTCAAGCGCGCGGCTCACTGGCGTTCGTTAGGCCGACGCATACTCGGCGAGCAACTCGAGAGGCAGCTATTTGGCGATGGTGTGTATTTCGAGCAATCGACGTACTATCACCGCTACACCACCGACTTCTACCTCCACGCGCTGCTGTTGACGCAGTCGAGTGACCCTTGGCTGGCTGATATCATTCGCGCGAAGCTCGGCCGCCTGCTTGACTACCTGCTGCATATCACTCGTCCGGATGGCAC
>DASWDV010000227.1:0-3570 GCA_036395075.1 Gemmatimonadaceae bacterium
GTTTTCGCCCGTTGGCCCGGTGCGTGTCGCGGTCGGCTACAATCCTTATCGGCGCCCCAAGGGACCTCTGTATTACGAAGCGACCGAGCTGGCCGAGGCGCCACTGCTTTGCGTGAGTCCATTCAACTTTTTTCCGACTCATTTCACGCGAGATCCGAACGGCACAGTCACGAAAATCGCGCAGGAAGTGCCGCCAGAGGGCTGTCCCTCTACGTACCAGCCGCCGAAGGACAACAGCCTCCGCAGCAAGCTCACGTTCAGCTTCGCGATCGGTCAGGCGTTCTAGAGTCTCATGACACGCCGTCTCCGCATCGCGATTGGAAGCGCCATCATCCTGGTGGGACTGTTGCTGATCGTCATTCTCAGCTTCGTTGGAGTCACGCACACCAACTTCGGCCAGCAGCGTGTCCGGCGAATGGTGGCGACGATGCTCGAGGGTAAGGTGAAGGGCAAAGTCTACATCGGTCGCATGAGCGGTGGGTTCTTCAACGGCGTCACCATCGACTCGGTGGAGATTCGCGACGACGAAGATTCCGTGTTCTTCGCGTCTGGTCCCATCACGGTTGCTTACGATCCGCGCGATCTGTTCGACCGCCGGATCCTGCTCAGCTTTCTGCAGGCAGAGCATCCCTACGTGCATCTCCGGCAGCACGAAAACGGGGACTGGAACTGGAGACGAATCTTTCCGGCGAGCGTTGAGAAAGAAAAGCGAAACGAGCGCGGATTTGGACAATACATCGTCGTCGACTCATCGGTGGTTCACGATGCGAGTTTTCTTCTGACGTTGCCGTGGCATCCGTCCGACACCCTGCGCGGGGCCAAGCTCGATAGCGCCGTCAGGTTCGAGCTAACCCGTCCCGATCACGAGATCCGGCGGACGCGCGAAGGATTCGCCCGCACGTGGCGATGGACTAAAGCGCAGGCGAATCTTGGTCTTGCCCGCATCGCTGATCCCGACACGGTCGGACGACTGGTCAGACTCCGGAAACTGAGCTTCGCGGAAAACGATCCGCCGTTCAACTTCCGCAACGTCTCGGGGACGGCTCTCAATCTCGGCGATTCGGTCTTCGTCGACAGCGATCACTTCGACTTGCCGGGATCAACGGGACGAGGACACGGCAGCGTCGTGTGGGGCAGCGATCTTCCGGTTCGCTACTATGTGCACATCATCGGTGACTCGGTATCGCTGGCGGATGTCGCGTGGGTCTATCCGACGCTCCCGACAACGGGCGGCGGCAAGATGGAGCTCGACATCCGGAGCGAGCGGAATCCGAAGTATCTCGATTACGTGCTAACGAAAATGGACGTGCGCACGACGCGTTCGCGATTGCTGGGGCAGATGACGTTTGCCACCGGTGGGCCGGTTCTCGTCGTGAAGAACGTCGAGCTGGATGCAGCGCCCGTCGATTTCGATCTGTTGCGGACCCTCAACGGTAAACCGTTTCCGTACGATTGGCAGGGGAAAATCACCGGAACTGTCAGGGCGCCCGGCGGTCCGCTCAATCATTTCAAGGTCGACCAGTCGGCCCTGGTGTTCGAAGATGCGCACGTACCGGGCGCCGTCACCGAGGCACGCGGCGAGGGTGAGCTCGACATTCTCTTTCCGGCGTTCACGGCGTTCCACGATTTTAACGTCGATGTCGCGACGCTCGACCTGCGCACGCTTCAGTATCTGAATCCGCTCTTTCCGAAAATAAAGGGAACGATCTCGGGAACGGCTGCCCTCGATTCATCGTGGCTCGATGTGCGCTTCAGCAATGCGGATCTGTTTCACCACGACGGCAACGAGCCGATCTCACACGTGACCGGCAACGGGCGCGTGACCTGGGGCGACAAGTACCTCACCTACGATCTCGCGCTGCAGGCGCAGCCGCTCTCGTTCACCGCGCTCTCGCACTCGTATCCGCTGCTGCCACTGCGCGGTAATTACGCGGGCCCGGTGCAAGTGAAGGGAATGTCACCCAGCCTGCTGGTCAACACGACGCTCACCGGACCGGCTGGTACATTCGGCTTCAATGGCGTCGTCGATGCGGACCCTGTCGTGTACGGGGCGCGTGGCCGCGCGACTTCGAAAGCGCTCGACGTGCGGACCCTGCTCGAGCGGAACGACATGCCGCACACCCAGCTAACCGGACAATACGATCTCGATCTGCGGGGCGAGAATCTCGCGACGCTCGCCGGAACCGCGGTTGCTTCGATCGAGAATTCAACGCTGGCTGGATTCCACGTCGCTCCTTCGGTTGCGCGGCTACGCTTCGCCAATGGCGTGGCCACGGTTGACACGCTCGCTCTCAACGCGATCGGTCTCAAAGCCCGCGCGTCCGGCACCTTTGCCCTTAACGGGGCGCACACCGGATCGCTCAAATTCTCGGCGGTAATGGATTCGCTGTCGCGACTTCGCGCGCTGGTGCCAGCGCTCGCGAGCACCGCGCAGCTCGATTCGCTGCGCGGCAGTGGCGAGCTCACTGGAGAGCTCACCGGAAGTATCGAGCATTTGTCACTCAACGGAATCGTACGCGCCAGCGATGTTCGACTGGGGACGCGAAGCGTCGAGAGCGTGCGTGGCACTGTTCTCCTTGCGGACATCACCAAGCAGCCAACTGGCTCGCTGATTTTTGGCGCGGACACCGCGGCGCTGGGGCCGGTCGGATTCAACAGCATCAGGGCTTCGATAGCGTTGGTGTCGGCAACCTCCGGACATTTCAGCGCATCGATGCTGAGCCAGAGCGGCGTACAGACGGATCTCTCCGGCAACATCACGCGCAGCAGAGATACTACGGTGCTGAGACTGGATAGCGCGGCGGTGCTGGTCGACACGGACAACCGCTACCGTCTCGAGGCGCCCAGTCGAGTGGCGTTCTCGAAGGGTTTTCTGTCGCTCGATTCACTCACGCTGCAGCATAGCAGCAAGGCGAAGCTGATCGTCCAGAACGTCAGGGTGAGCAACGATTCGATCAGGGGCCACATCCGCACGGACAGCGTGGACATGAGACTGTTCCGCGCGTTCGTGCCGGGGCTGGTCGATGCACGCGGCGCGATCGTCGCTGACGTCGACGTGCGTGGCAACATCAAGCAGCCAAGACTCTTCGGTCAGATCTCGCTCGGCGATGGGACGGCGGCGTTCTCCAATCTCGGAACGCGATTCAACCATATCAAAGCGGACATCGCGCTTTCGGGCGACACCGTCCACATCAAGCAGCTCTCGGCGGAAACTGTCAAGGAGCGACGCGGCTCGATGAACGTGACGGGCACTGTCAGCTTCGAGCACTACGACAACCCATCGTTCTCGCTGATCGCGAACGCCTCGAACTTCCATGCGATTGACAAGCCAGGGCTCGCGGCGCTCGATATTTCGACGGGTCCGCCGGTGACGTTGAGCGGCTCGACGCAGGACGCAGTGATGCGCGGGACGGTGCGCGTCGAGCGCGGCACGATCTACATCCCCGAGGTCGCGAAGAAGAAGATCATCGATCTCAGCGACCCTGAGTTTCAGAATGCCGTCGACACTCTTCTCTCACAGAATCGCGAAGTGATGCCGCGCGCGCCCAAAGCGGTGGCGCGCAATCTCCG
>DASWDV010000228.1:0-3440 GCA_036395075.1 Gemmatimonadaceae bacterium
GTTTCCTGGTTTGCGTCGTGGCCGGAGCCGTCACTTCTCCGGTCCTTTTTCGATCGGAGCGCGCACCGTGTTTCCCCACTCGGTCCAGCTGCCGTCGTAGTTTCGCACGCGATCGTACCCAAGGAGATAGGTCAGAACGAACCACGTGTGCGACGAGCGTTCCCCGATGCGGCAGTAGGCGATGATGTCATCACCTTTTTTCAGCCCCTTTTCCTTCTCATAGATCGCGCGCAGCGAATCAGCGTCCTTGAAAGTGCCGTCGCTATTAGCGGCGCGCGCCCAGGGCACGCTTCGCGCTCCCTTGATGTGTCCGCCGCGCAGCGTCCCCTCCTGCGGGTAGTCAGGCATGTGTGTGCGCTGACCGGTGAATTCCTCCGGCGAGCGGACATCGATCAGCGGCCGCCCCTTGTCCGCGTGCTCGCGCACTTGTTGAAAGAAGGCGCGGATTTTTTCGTCCGATCGCTTTGGTGCCTTGTATCGCGACTTTGGAAAACTCGGCACGTCCGTATTGAAGGTGCGCCCCTCCTGCTCCCACTTGATTCGCCCGCCGTCGAGAAGCTTGGCATTCGTGAATCCGAAGAGCTGGAAAACCCAGAAGGCGTAGGCGGCCCACCAGTTGTTCTTGTCGCCGTAGAAGACAACGGTGGTGTTATCGTCAATCCCCTTGTCGCGCAGAAGTGCCTCGAACTGCTCGGACGACACGTAGTCTCGCAAGACCGCGTCGTTGAGATCCTGATGCCAGTCAACTTTCTGTGCTCCCGGAATGTGCCCGGTGTCGTAAAGCAGAACGTCTTCGTCGCTCTCGATGATTCTGATGTTAGGATCATCGAGATGCTCAGCGAGCCAGCCCGTGCTCACCAGCACTTCCGGATGTACGTAACCCTTGCCGGCGATTCCTGAATCGACCGCCGATGCGTTGCTTGTGATTGTCGCCCCCATGTCAGCTCCTGAAGAAGGAGAGCTTCTAGCATAATCAGGCCGAGGCGGCACCGGTGCAAGTAGAGGCGCGAAAAGCAGGTGTATCTTTGCTTCATGACGAACAGCGCGCAGCCAGTGATGGAGCCGTATTCGCGTCACGTGCTCGTTTGCACCGGCGACTTCTGCTCGCCCGATCGTCGCGGCCGACAGATCTACTCGCTGCTCGCGGAGCTATTGCAACGTGAGGATTTGCTGTTCGGCCCGACTCGCGTGAAACGAGGTGAGACACCGTGCCTCGGAGTATGCAGTGCTGGACCGATCGTGGTGGTTTATCCCGAAGGCGTCTGGTATTCCAGAGTGACGCCGGCCTTGCTCGAGCGCATCGTCGTCGAGCACCTCAAGCACGGCCGGCCTGTCGAAGAGGCAGTTTTTCACAGGCTCTAGCGTGCTCTCGGATGACATGGCGAATGCGTTTTTCCTCGTGGCTCTCCAAGCGTTCTCGAGAGCGTTGCCGAACAGTTTTTTTTTCGACTTTTGCGCGGCTACGGGCATGCGTCGTGCGTTTTTGGACCGTCCAACAGGGAGGTTACAATGGCACAAAACACAGACCCGAATGAAGACCAGAACAAGAGCCTTGATGCGCAAAACGCAGCGAGCCGCGACGAGGGCGACATTGGCGACAGCGGCGGTAGCTCTGGCAGCCCTGGCAGCTCCGAAAGAAGTTTCGGACGAAGCTCAGGCAGCAGTGACTACGGGAGCAGCGGCTCCGGCAGTAGCTCAGACAGTAGCGGGTTCGGTGGCAGCTCTGATAGTGCAAGCAATAGCGGCGGAATGAGTGGCTCCGGCGCCGGTGGCAACAGCGGTGGTATGGGAAGCGGCGGCGACAGCGCTAGCGGTAATACGGGAGGCTCGAGAGGGACGAGCGACGGCAGCAGTGGCAGCTCTGGGGGATTTGGAAGCTCTGGATCCTCCGGCAGCACTGGCGGTTCGAGCAGCGGAAGCTCCAACCGATAGTCCTGGCACCACGAACGAGCGGGGCGGAGGCGGATATCGCTCTCCGCCCCGTTTGCTTTGGCGCGTCCGACATTAGACAGGAATTAGCGCGCATTCGTTCGATTGCCTTAACTTTCTGAACAACGCACCCTTCGCAGTGAATACGCCAAATCCGTTCAATCCACGCCGGCTCGTGCTGGGAGCTGCGAAAAAACTGATCTTCGAGAACGAGGATCCGGAGACGGCGCTCGAGCGCATCGCCGGCCTCACGTCGATCGACAATCGCGCCGCTTCGACCCCGGAGAGCAACTCAATGTCACGTACGCGCACGACGATCCTGAATAACCTGGACGAGATGTATCGCGAAGCGTTCGAGCGGGCAAAAGCCACTGGCGACCAGACGCAGATGGCGACCCTCGATTTCGCGTACCGGCGGGAGCAACTCTACTTCGAGATCCTTCTCGACGTTCGCGACGCACTTGAGCGTCGGTAGCTCCGGCGGCGCTCGCGCCCGGAGTTCCGGGCCGTGAACACTGCGTGGGGCTGGATCGGATTCAACGTCACCGTACTCGCGATCCTCGCGCTCGATCTCGGCGTCCTCCACCGCAGATCCGAAAAAGTCTCTCTCAAGGAAGCAGCAACGTGGAGCGCGGTGTGGGTCGCGCTCTCGCTGTGTTTTGCCTTCGCCGTTTACCGCACGATGGGCAGGGAATCAGGATTCGAGTTCCTGACCGGATATCTCATCGAGTACGCGTTGTCCGTGGATAACATCTTCGTGTTCGTGCTCATCTTCTCGTACTTCAACGTTCCGGAGAAGTACCAGCACCGAGTGCTTTTCTGGGGCATCATTGGCGCCCTCGCTCTGCGCGGCGTGATGATCGTTGCGGGATCGGCGCTGGTGACGCGATTCGCATGGACGCTTTACATCTTTGGTGCGTTCCTGGTCTTTACCGGGCTGAGAATGGCGCTGCAGAAGGACGGAGCCGCCTATAACCCGGAGCGGGATCCGGTGTTGCGGCTCTCTCGGAAGCTGATTCCTATCACGGCCACCTATCGTGGCGACAAGTTCTTCGTCCACGAACCGGACACGGCCGGCAAACAGCGCTACTCGGCAACACCGCTTTTCATCGTGCTTCTGATCGTCGATACCACGGACATCATCTTCGCGACTGATTCCATTCCAGCGATATTCGCCGTCACGCGCGATCCCTTCATCGTCTACACGTCGAACATCTGCGCAGTGCTAGGGCTGCGCGCAATGTATTTCCTGCTCGCCGGTGTCGTCGACAAGTTCATCTACCTCAAACTCGGCTTGTCGATAGTGCTCATCTTCATTGGCGCGAAGATGCTGGCCGAGCCTTTTCTGCACCTTCCGATCGTCGCATCGCTCGGGGTCGTCGCCGCGGTACTTGGGGCATCCAACCTCGCCTCGATGCAATTGCCGCGGCGAGGGCACCAATAGCCGTCACCGGGGTTACTCTTCGTGCGGCCTCAACGTCCTCACTTTATAAAACATTTCTTAACATACA
>DASWDV010000229.1:0-9641 GCA_036395075.1 Gemmatimonadaceae bacterium
GGACGCTCGCTTCCCCAGCGAGCGCAAGGACGCGCGAATGACCTTTGAAACCTTCCAGCAGATGGCGGCGAGCGCGACGCTCGTTCCCGTATGGGAGGATTGTCTGCTCGACACGGACACTCCGGTTTCCGCCTTCGCGAAGCTCAGGAGCGGTCCGTTCGCATTCCTGCTCGAGTCAGCACCAGCCGGTGGAGAAACGTGGTCCCGGTACACATACCTCGGAACGGAGCCACGCGCGGCGTGGCGGCTCTCGAACGGCATCGTGGAAGACTGGAACAGCGCGCGCGGGTGGCACAACGCGAGGAAGCCAATCGACCCCCTCGCCGATCTCGGCGCGCTAATCGATGCCGCGACACCAGCCAACGTTCCGGAGCTCGGGCAGTTCTGGGGCGGCGTCGTGGGATATTTCAGCTACGACGTGGTTAGACTCATCGAGAATCTTCCGAACCGACCGGCCAAGGGCCTCGGCGTTCCGGACGCGCTGTTCGTGTTCACGCGCTCGCTGGTCATCCTCGACAACCTTTATGGTCGCGCCCGGATTGTCATTTCGGTTCCGATTTCCACGGACGCGCGAGACAACGATCTCAGGTCACTGTACGAAGAAGCGACCGGCGAGCTCGACGAGCTAATGGAGAGGCTGCGGCGCTCCGTGCACCTCGAACCGATCTCTCCCAATCTTTCCGCATCGGCAGGTGACGGCCGCTCGAGCTATGAGAGAGCGGATTTCATGGCACACGTAGACCGTATCAAGGAGTACATCCGCGCCGGCGATTGCTTTCAGGCACTCTTGTCCCGTCGTATCGATGTTCCGCTGGACTTCGAGCCTTCCGACCTGTATCGGGCGTTACGCGCTATCAATCCATCACCCTACATGTACCATCTCGTCCTCGACGGGGTGGAAATCGTCGGGAGCTCTCCCGAGCTCCTAGTGCGCGTTTCCGGAGGACGGATCACGCTGCGACCCATCGCGGGGACACGCCCGCGCGGCAAGACTGCTGATCAGGACGACGAGCTTTCGGTCGAGCTTCTCGCCGATGAGAAGGAGCGCGCCGAACATGTCATGCTCGTTGATCTGGGAAGAAATGACGTCGGCCGCGTCGCCAAATACGGGACAGTAAAAGTCACCGAGCTGATGAAGGTCGAGAAATACTCTCACGTGCTGCACATCGTGAGTCAGGTCGAAGGGGAACTGAATGCGGGACTCTCCGCTCTCGACGTGTTTCGCGCGACGTTTCCGGCAGGGACAATGACGGGGGCGCCCAAGATTCGGGCGATGGAGATTATCGACGAGCTCGAGCCCGTTTCGCGCGGACCATACGCGGGCGCGATCGGATACATCGCCGCCGGCGGCAGCCGCATGGATCTCGCGATTACAATACGTACGTGCGTCATCGCCGATGGCACCGCATCGGTCCAGGCAGGCGCTGGGATCGTCGCGGATTCGGTTCCCGAACGTGAATGGGACGAAACGCGCAGCAAGGCGCAGGCGCTTCTTAGCGCCATCGCATCGGTGCGACGGACAAGAAGCGGCAAGGTCTAATGGTCATTGGGCTACGCATTCCATCCTACGAGCGGTTCGAGGTCCGTGGCGCGCGCGCCGTGGTCGCAAAAGCTTGCACGGCGAGCATTCGAAGCATCCTCGAAACGGAGAACTTGTACGATTACGCCGCCCGGCAGTCGGACACGACTCCCCTGGTTGGACGGGCGCCGGTGTTCGCGCTCAATCTTGAGGGATGCGGTCGCGTCGTCGTTCGGCACAACATGCGCGGGGGTTGGATAGCGAAGTTCAGCAAAGACATCTTCGTCCTGCCGACGCGTGGGTTCCGCGAGCTGGTAGCGTCGCTTCGGCTGCGCGCGAGCGGCGTGAGCACGCCTGAAGTAATCGCCTACGTCTCCTATCCGATGAACGTGATACTAAGACGCTTCGACGTTGCGACGCGCGAGATCCCGAACGGCCACGATCTCTCCGTCGCGCTCGCCAAAGTCACGGATCACAATCATCGCGTGATGGTTCTCGATGCCGTCGTCAACCTGCTCAAATCACTTACGCACGCCGGTGCCTATCATCAGGATCTCAATCTCAAGAACGTGCTGCTCACGGCGGGGGAAGGGCCCGGTCTCGACGCTCACGTCCTGGACGTGGATCGTGTCCGCTTCAGCTCGCCAGGATCCCCACTGGTAGCGAAGGCGAATCTCGATCGCTTGTTTCGGTCGCTGCGGAAATGGCGCGATCTGCATGAGTTGCCGTATTCGGCAGAAGATGAAGAGTATCTGCGACTGCGGAGTGTGGAATGACCCTTCCGGTAAAGCCGGAAGTCGCAGACAGGATCTGCATCGTGATGATGAGCGCGGTTGGCGACGCGGTTCACGTTCTGCCGGTGATCAACGCGCTCAAGAGGGCAAAGCCGCGAGCCCGAATTACCTGGGTGCTCCAGCCCGGCCCGGCAGCGCTGGTGCGCGGTCATCGGTCGGTCGACGAGATAATCGTCTTCGAGCGCGTTCGCGGGCTGATGGCGTTCGCCGCCGTCGCCGATCAGCTCGCCAAGCGTCCGTTCGATCTAGTGATCAATCTGCAGGTCTATTTCAAGGCCGGCATCGTAACCGCAATGAGCCACGCGCCAATCAAGCTCGGCTTCGATCGGTCGCGCGCGCGCGACTTGAACTGGCTCTTCACAAATCGAAAAATCCCCGCGCATTCTGTTCAGCACGTGCAGGATCAGTACTTCGAGTTTCTGGTCGCTCTCGGCGTCCCGCCGGAGCCGGTCGTCTGGGATTTGGGACCGTGGCCGGACGAGCGCGAGTGGCAGCGCGGCTTTGTCTCATCGATCGATCCGCCGATCGCATCGATCGTAATCGCGACGAGCAAACCAGAGAAGGACTGGTTTCCGGAGCGCTGGGCAGAAGTGAGCGACGCGCTGCATCGAGATTTCGGGATGCAGGTCGTTCTCGTGGGCGGTGGCACCGAACGAGAGTTAAACGCTCAGCGAGTCGTGATGGAGCGCGCGAAGCACAAGCCGCGCTCCGAGCTGGGCAGCGGCCTCAGAAAGCTCGTCTCCATCCTGGATGCGTCGGCACTCGTGCTATCCCCTGATACGGGGCCGCTGCACATCAGCGTGGCGCTCGACCGGCCCGTGATCAGTCTCATGGGGTACACCAATCCGAAACGCACCGGTCCATATCGCCGATTTGGCGATCTTGTGATCGACGCTTACGGTAACCCCGGCGAGAACTACCCGATCTCGATGGAGAATCGTCCAGGACGAATGCAGAGGATTGAGACGCGCCACGTGCTGGAGAAGGTCCAGCTGTGGCAGGAGCGCTACGAGGGCGCAGGCCGAAGATGAGTCCGCGCAAATCAGCGGCAGGTCAAAACAAATCGGCAGCGATCAAGCTGCCGATCAAGGAGCAGGTGTCGGCTGGCGGGGTCGTGTACCGCCGCGGCGACAAGGCAGCCGTGGAAGTAGTGATCGTCTCGGTCGGCAAACAGAACAGGTGGCAGCTGCCAAAAGGTCTCGTCGACGACGGAGAGAATCCCGAGCTCACTGCCGTGCGCGAAGCGCGCGAGGAGGGAGGAGTCGCGAGCGAAGTGGTCCAACACATCGAAACGATCGAATACTGGTACGCAGGGCTCGACCGCGGTATCAAGGTCCGCTTCCACAAGCGTGTGTACTTCTATCTGCTTCGATATGTGTCCGGCGACACGAAGGATCACGATTGGGAGGTGAACGAAGCGCGTTGGGTGCCGATTGAGGATGCGTCGAGCCAGCTCGCATTCGACAACGAGCGACGAGTGATGGATCGCGCGCGCGAGCTAATCGGTTGAGGTTACCAACGCGCCGAATCGGTACCTGACGCCGACATCGCGCAGCAGCCCGACGAGACGCACGAGCGGCAAGCCCATTACCGCAAAGTAGTCGCCCTCGATCCGCTCGACGATCGTCGCGCCGTATCCCTGAATCCCATATGCGCCGGCTTTATCCATCGGCTCACCGGTAGCGACGTACGCTTCGATTTCATCGTCGCGCAGCCGACGAAACCTGACGCGCACTTCTTCGACCGCCGAGCGGAGTTTTTTGCCCCGCGACACCGCGACGGCGGTGATGACGGTGTGCTCGCGACCGCTCAGCATCGAAAGCATTCGCGTTGCGTCAGCAACATCTTTTGGCTTGCCAAGAACCTTGCGATTGACGACGACTACGGTGTCTGCGCCGATCGTGATGAGGTCGGGATCACGCGCCGCAATCGCACTCGCCTTTTCGCGCGCAAGCCGCTCGGCATGGCGGCGGGGGGCTTCACGCGGACGCATGGTCTCGTCGATGTTGGCGGGTCGCACTTCGTGCGGAATGCCAACGAGATCCAGCAGCTGTCGCCGCCGTGGCGACGCCGAAGCCAGCACGACGCGGCACGCACTCATCGCTCCAGCCAGAGCGTGACGGGACCATCGTTCACGAGCTCGACATCCATCATGGCGCCGAATTCACCGCTTTCGACTCGCAAGCCGCTCTGTCGAAGCGCTGCCAGAAACCTTTCATAAAGGGGAATGGCTTCTTCCGGCCGCGCGGCGTCGATGAAACTGGGCCGCTTCCCTTTGTCAGCGTTGCCGTAGAGGGTGAACTGGGAGACGACAAGTACCGCTCCCCCGACTTCACTCAAGGCGAGGTTCATTTTCCCGTCGGCGTCGCTGAACAGGCGCAGCCCGGCAGCCTTTTCCGCCATCCAGTCGACTTTCTCGGGCGTATCGCCGCGCGTGAAGCCGACGAGAAGGACGAACCCCCTCTCAATGCTTCCGGTCTTTCGCTGCCCGATGCGAACTTCCGCCCGCGAGACCCGCTGAAGCAGGACTCTCAGTTACTACTCCACCGTTACGGACTTGGCGAGGTTGCGCGGCTGGTCGACGTTCGCGCCGCGCTTGACCGCGATGTAGTAAGCGAGAAGCTGCAGCGGCACGGAGGCGAGGACGGGCGTCAGCATGTCCTTCGTTTCCGGAATGCGGAACTCGTAATCGACTTTGCCTTCCAGCATAGGCTCGTCACGCGTGGTGATCGCGATGACGCGTCCGCCGCGTGCCTTCACTTCCTGGACGTTCGACACGACTTTCTCGAACACCGAGTCGTGCGGAGTAATGAAGACAACCGGCATCTTCTCGTCGATGAGGGCGATCGGACCGTGCTTCATTTCGGCGGCTGGATAGCCTTCCGCATGAATGTAGCTGATCTCCTTCAGCTTGAGCGCCCCCTCGAGAGCAGTCGGGAAGCTGTACCCGCGGCCGAGATAGAGGAAATTCTGACACGTGCTGAACTCCTCCGCGATCTTCTCGACCTCGCCCGCGCGATCGAGGACGGCCTGGATCTTCGCCGGCAACGCCCGCATCTCCTCGATGATTTCCTTTCCATCGACCATGGACAGGTTGCGCAGTCGCGCGAGCTTGAGCGTGAAGAGCAGCAGGGCAATTACCTGGCTGGTAAAGGCCTTCGTGGATGCGACGCCGATCTCCGGGCCGGCGTGGACGTAAATGCCGCCGTCGCTCTCGCGGGCGATCGTCGAGCCGACCACGTTTACGATCCCGTACGTGCGCGCACCACGCGCCTTCGCCTCGCGCATGGCGGCGAGCGTGTCAGCAGTCTCGCCCGACTGCGAGATCACGATGCAGAGTGTCCTGTCGCTGACGATCGGATTCCGGTAGCGCAGCTCGGATGCGTACTCGACTTCCACCGGAACTCGGGCGAGGCTCTCGAGCATGTGCTCGCCGATCAGCGCCGAGTGCCAGCTCGTGCCGCAGGCGGTGATGAGGATGTTGTCGAACCTGAGGAGCTCCTCGTCCGTCATGTTGAGTCCCCCGAGCTTCGACGTCCCCTGGTCGGGGAGGAGGCGGCCGCGCATGCAGTTCTCAACCGTTTCGGGCTGCTCGAAGATCTCCTTGAGCATGAAGTGGTCGAACCCGCCGCGCTCGATCTGGTCGAGGTCCCAGTCGATCTTGCTGACGCGTCGCTCGAGCTGCTGCGCGCGCTGGTCGAGGATCGTGTAGCCGTCGCGCGTCAGAACCGCGACATCACCGTCGTCGAGGTAGACAACTTCGCGAGTCTGCGCCAGAATCGCGGACACGTCGCTGGCGACGTAGTACTCGCCATCACCGAGCCCGATGAGAAGCGGGCTTCCCTTTCTCGCCGCAACGATCTTGTTCTTGTCCTCGCTCGAGACTACGGCGATCCCGTAAGTGCCCTCGATCTGCCAAAGCGCCTCGATCACCGCGTCCTCTAGAATTCCATCGAACGCTTCCTCGATCAGGTGGGCGATGACTTCCGTGTCGGTATCAGATACGAACTTGTGACCGCGCGCCTGAAGTCCCTGCTTCAGAGTGCCCGAATTCTCGATAATGCCGTTGTGTACAACCGCGATATGTCCCTTGCAGTCGATGTGCGGGTGTGCATTGGACTCGTTGGGTACCCCGTGGGTCGCCCATCTGGTGTGGCCGATTCCCAGGTCTCCATTGACAGGGCTCGTCGCGAGCGCCCGCTCGAGCTCGGAGATTTTGCCTGCGGCCTTACGAGTCTCGACGCCCCTCCCGTTCATTACGGCGACGCCGGCGGAGTCGTAGCCGCGATATTCCATCCTCTTCAGCCCTTCGAGAAGAAGCGGCGTCGCGCCACGCATTCCGATGTAGCCAATAATTCCACACATACGATTTGTTGTTGACGGTGGTCCTACCTGCCCAGAGCCTCTACCGGCTCGCGACAATCGCGGACGAGCTTCTCCGCCGCTTCGGCGCTCCGGCCCTCTGCTATTACACGCACTATTGGTTCCGTTCCGGATGGCCGAACGTGCACCCAGCGGTCGGGCCAGGTTAGCCGGAGCCCGTCCTGCGTATCGACGTCCGCGTCGGGAAATGCCCTCTTCAGAGCCTCATAAACCGCGTCGAGGGGCGCGGCGGGCCTGGCGAGCTTGTCCTTGACGATGATGTAGCGCGGGTAAGCCGAGGTTATCCTCGAGAGTGGTTTCCCTTCTTCCAACAGTAACTGTAGCATCAACGCCGCACCCACTGGCGCGTCGCGGCCGAGATGGAGCTCGGCGAGAATTACTCCGCCATTTCCCTCTCCCCCGATCGGCGCATGCTCGGCGCGCATTCTGGTGGCGACGTTGACTTCACCGACCGGCGCCCGGATCACGCGACTACCGGCCTCAGCCGCTATGTCATCGACGATGCGACTGGTGGAAAGGTTCGTCACGACGACGCCCTGGCGATGACGCAGCACCACCTTCGCGGCAAGAGCCAGCGTGTAGTCCTCGCCAATGGCCACACCCTCCTCGGAGACGAGCGCCAATCGATCGACGTCGGGATCGACGGCCATTCCGATGTCGCAGTGTGAATCCTGGACGAGCTTCTGGAGCTCGCCCAGGTTCTCCGCGACGGGCTCGGGCGGGCGCGGAAAGCGTCCGTCCGGCTCCATGTTGATCGTCGCAAGCTTGCACCCGAGCAACTCGAGGAGAACCGGCATGAATACCCCGCCGGCACCGCGCACACAGTCCAGTCCTACCCTGAAGCCTTTTTTTCTAATCCCCTCCACATCGAGAAACGGGAGCGCCAGAATTCGCTCAATGTGCTCTCGCGCGGCATCCTTGTCCTGCGACACCGATCCGAGCTTGTCCCACGTCGCGCGCGGAATTTTTCCATCGACGACCTGACGCATCTCGGCTGCTTCGGCTCCGTCGAGAAACAGACCCGATGGGCCAATGAATTTGAGGGCGTTCCACTCTATTGGGTTGTGGCTCGCCGTGATCGCGAGGCCGCCTTGGGCCTGATGGTGCTCGACCGCCAGCTGCACCGTCGGCGTCGGAACCATTCCGACATCGAGCACGTCGCAACCCACCGACTGCAGCGCTGCATGCACGACCGGCTGAAACATGGGGCCCGACACTCTGCTGTCGCGGCCGACGACGATGCGGGGCTTTCCACGCGAACCGGAGCGGGCCAGCGCCCACGCACCAAAACCAGCCGCGAATTTCGCGACGATTTCCGGCGTGAGCGCTTCGCCGACGCGACCTCTCACGCCGGAGACGCTGACCATCAAGCCCTCATAGGCCATTAGTACTTTGTCCTCTCGTTCTCATTGGGTCTCGGTCTCCACGGACGCAACGATTTCTGAACCATGTAGCCGATAAATTTACTCGGGCACGACTGGCCGGGCCGACGGATGGCGATGGTCCCGATTGGTTAACTTGCCTGCATCATCCCCTCCTTCAAGTGCGAGAGGCGCATGACCCGCATCTTCGACGAAGATCTGAAATCCGCATTCGGCACCCGCGCCATTCACGCGGGACAGCGTCCCGATCTCCTGTCGGGCGCGATCATGACTCCCATCTACACCACGTCGACCTACGTCCAGGAGGGATTGGGCAAGAATAAAGGATACGAATACGCGCGCGGCAAAAATCCGACGCGGGAAGCGTTGGAGAGAAATGTCGCGGCACTCGAGGGCGGCACTCACGGCTTTGCTTTCAGCAGCGGGATGGGCGCGACCGACTCGATCATGAAGCTGTTCAAGTCGGGCGACCACATCATTGCCGGCGAGAGCAGCTACGGCGGCACATTCAGGCTGTTCGACAAGATCCTCAGAAACTTCGGATTGTGCTTTTCCTACGTGGACAGCAGAGATCCGCAGAACGTCGAGGACGCCTGCAACGAGCACACGGTCGCGATCATGATGGAGACGCCGACCAACCCGATGATGCGGATCACCGACCTCGCGGCGGTCGGTACAATCGCAAAGCGCAAAGACGCTCTGTTCATCGTCGACAATACTTTCGCCTCACCCTATTTCCAGCGGCCTTTCGAGCACGGCGCGGATATCGTTTACCACTCCTCGACGAAATACCTGAATGGGCACAGCGACATGGTCGGTGGAATCGCGGTCGTTCGTGACGACGCGCTCGCCGAGCGCATGCAGTTCATCCTCAACACGTCGGGCGCTGTGCCGGGACCTTTCGATGCATGGCTGGTGTTGCGCGGCACGAAGACCTTGCACCTGCGAATGCCCCGCCACGACGAGAATGGCCGCAAGATTGCTTCGTGGCTCGCCGAAAAACTGGGACACGAAAACGTGATTTATCCGGGACTGCCTTCTCATCCGCAGCACGAGCTGGCCAAGCGTCAGATGACGGGCTTTGGCGGCATGATTTCCGTGCTCACTGGGAGCAGGGAAAAAGCCGCCAAGATCCTCGGGAAGGTGCGCGTGTTCTCGCTTGCAGAGTCACTGGGCGGTGTCGAGAGTCTGATCAGCCATCCCGCGTCAATGACACATGCTTCGGTTCCTGCCGAGCGACGTGCGGCGCTCGGCCTGCGGGATGACCTGCTTCGCCTTTCGTGTGGCGTCGAAGATGTGGGGGACCTTATCGCGGACCTCGACCAAGCGTTCGCATGAAGGTATTGATCGTCGGTGGCGGCGGGCGTGAGCACGCTCTCGCATGGAAGTTGTGTCGCGACGATCCGAATCTCGAGCTGGTTGCCGCCCCGGGGAATCCGGGAGTCGCCGCGTTCGCGCGCTGCATTCCGATCGGGGTCGACAAGCTGCAGGACCTCGCGAATCTCGCCGAGGAGGAGCTCGTGGACTTCACGATCGTGGGGCCGGAGAGCCCGCTCGAAGCGG
>DASWDV010000230.1:0-2086 GCA_036395075.1 Gemmatimonadaceae bacterium
AGCACATACTGCTCGGTCTGATTCGCGAGGGCGAAGGAGTCGCCGCCGCGGTCCTACAAAACCTCAGTGTCGACCTCGACGAGATTCAGCAGAAAATCGAGGAGACCGTGAAGAAAGGAAAAGCCGCCGCGGCGACTGGACCTGACCTTCCGTATACGTCGCGCGCCAAGAAGGTATTGGAGCTGGCGATGGGAGAGGCTCGTGACCTGAGTCACGGGTATGTCGGCACCGAGCACCTGTTGCTCGGTCTGCTGCGCGAGGAGAAGGGAATCGCGGCACAGGTTCTAACCGACGCCGGCGTCAACCTCGACGCCGCGAAAGCGGAGACGCTGCGTCTCCTGGGCACCGAGATGCCGCAGGGCGGAACGCAGGCGGCGCCACAGGGAACACCCGGCACCCAGCCACAAACTGGCAAAGGTGAGAAGAAATCCAAGACCCCCGCGCTGGATCATTTCTGCAGGGATCTGACGCAGCTCGCCGCCGACAATCAGCTCGATCCGACGATCGGCCGCGGCAAGGAAATCGAGCGCGTGATGGAGATTCTCACGCGTCGCAAGAAAAACAATCCGGTCCTGATCGGCGAGCCTGGTGTCGGCAAGACTGCCATCGTCGAAGGGCTAGCACAGTTGATCGCCAATGGCGAGTGCCCCGATTCTTTGCGCGACAATCGCGTACTGTCGCTGGACATGGCGGCGGTAATCGCGGGCACCAAGTATCGCGGTCAGTTCGAGGAGCGCCTAAAGGCGGTCATGAACGAGATCGCGCAGAACAAGAACATCATTCTGTTCATCGACGAACTGCATACACTCGTCGGAGCCGGTGCGGCAGAGGGTGCCATAGATGCCAGCAACATGCTGAAGCCCGCGCTCGCGCGCGGCGAGCTCCAGTGCGTCGGCGCCTCGACCTTGAACGAGTATCGGAAGTACATCGAAAAGGATGGCGCGCTGGAGCGACGCTTCCAGACGGTCATCGTCGAGCCGCCTTCGGTGGACGAAACCGTTGAGATTCTCAAGGGACTTCGCAAGAAGTACGAAGAGCACCACAAAGTCACGATTCCCGATACGACACTCGAGTCGGCGGCGAAACTCTCCGAGCGCTACATCACGGACAGGTTCCTCCCTGACAAGGCGATCGACGTCATCGATGAAGCAGGAGCGAGAGCGCGTCTTGCGACTCAGTCGCCGCCGCCGGCGGTCGCTGAGCTCAAGGGCCAGCTCGACGCCGTGAACGTCGACAAGGAAGCGGCTGTGCGCGATCAGAACTTCGAGCGCGCTGCATCGCTGCGCGATCGCGAGCGTGAGCTACAGGGTGACATTCGACGCAAGCAGGAAGAGTGGGAAAAGCACCGCCAGTCGCACCGTCCCGTGCTCGGTGAGGAAGAGGTATCCTTCATCGTGAGCCGCTGGACCGGCATTCCGGTCATGCGTCTTCAGGAAGCCGAGACGGCGAGACTGTTGCGGATGGAGGAAGAACTCCATGCGTCTGTGGTGGCGCAGGAAGAGGCGATCAAGGCGCTTGCGCGGTCGATACGTCGCAGCCGCGCCGGACTCAAGGATCCCAACCGTCCGATCGGCTCGTTTATCTTCTCCGGACCGACCGGTGTCGGAAAGACCGAGGTGGCCCGCGCTCTCGCCAAGTTCCTGTTCGCGGATCCTCAGGCTCTGATCCGCGTCGACATGAGCGAATACATGGAGAAATTCTCCGTATCCCGCCTCATCGGCGCGCCTCCGGGCTACGTTGGTTACGAGGATTCCGGAACGCTGACCAAAGCAGTACGTCGCAAGCCGTACAGTGTGGTCCTACTCGACGAGATCGAGAAGGCGCACCCCGATGTGTTCAACATCCTCCTGCAGGTACTGGACGAAGGACACCTCACGGACAACTACGGTCGTGTGATCGACTTCAAGAACACAGTCGTCATCATGACTTCGAACGTCGGCGCTCGGGACATCACCAAGGGTCGTGGACTCGGATTCCACGCTCCCGACCAGAAGACGAACTTCGAGCGGATCGCCGAGAAGGTGAAGGAAGAGATGCAGCACACCTTCAATCCGGAATTCCTCAACCGTCTAGATGATGTGATAGT
>DASWDV010000231.1:0-6771 GCA_036395075.1 Gemmatimonadaceae bacterium
CTCATCTCCACTCGCCGGCGCCAGTAAAAGCGCGACGGTCGCGCCGAGAATGGCCCCGACCGCAATGCCCGCCGTGAACAGTCCGATGTTGTTCCAGTCGGGAACAGTTTCGTGCGGAAGACCGTCCGCCCTGGGTTGCGGGATCGAGCCGGGGGGCGGTGCTTTGGGAATGGCGGACGTCTGGTTGCTGAGGCTGGGAGAGTTAAACATGAAGGCTTAGCTCAGGGGTGGTAAGAAATTTGCCCTGAAACCACTTCCCAGCAATAGACGTGCGAGGATGCTGAATGAGCAGTTCAGGTAAAATGGTATTGTTAGTGGAAGACAACGAGGATAATCGTATAGTCTATTCCACCATCCTCAAGCACTTTGGTTACGAGGTGACCGAGGCGTTGAATGGGGAGGAAGGCATCGCCAAGGCCCGGTCAGAGAAGCCTGATTTGATTCTGATGGACATCTCCATCCCAATCATCGACGGCTGGGAAGCAACACAGGTGCTGAAGCACGATCCATCCACGAGGCAGATTCCCATCATCGCGCTCACGGCGCACGCTCTGGCGTCCGACCGCGAGAAGGCGATGGAAGTGGGCTGCGATGGATATCTCGCCAAGCCCTGCGAGCCGAGAGCAGTTGTCGCCGAAGTTCAGAGATTCCTTGGCAAGAATAATGGAGCATAAGAAAAAGCGGATTCTTGTCGTCGATGACCACGAGGACAACATCGAGCTGCTGCGCGCTCGCCTCGAGGCGCGCGGGTACGAGGTAGAGGGAGCAAGCGACGGACAGGCCGCGTTGGACGCGGTGGAGCGCACTTGCCCCGATCTGATTCTCCTCGACGTGATGATGCCGAAGATGGACGGGATGGAAGTCGTCCGCCGCCTGAAATCGAACAAGGATCTGCCATTCATACCGGTGATCATGCAGACCGCTCTCGATTCGACCGAGAACAAGGTCGAAGGACTGGATGCGGGCGCCGATGATTACATCACCAAACCGATAAACTTCGCGGAGCTCGAGGCACGCGTTAACTCGCTGCTCCGCATAAAGACGCTACAGTCCGACCTCTCGTCGAGAGAGAAGGAACTGTCGGAGCTGAACGACAAACTGCGGCAGATCTCCCTCACCGACGGGCTCACGCAAATCGAAAACAGACGCTCGCTGGAGGATCGTCTCCACGACATGTGGCAGCATTCCGTCCGTCTCCACGAGCCGATCGCGCTGGTCATGTGCGACATCGACAAGTTCAAGAGCGTAAACGACAACTACGGGCACCAGGCGGGCGACTCCGTGCTGAAGGAATTCGCGCAGCTCCTCAAGGCCGAGGCGCGCGAGATTGACCGCGTCGGCCGCTACGGCGGCGAGGAGTTCCTCCTTATCCTCCCCGGCACGGTGCTCGACGCGGCGGTAACGTTCGCCGAGCGGCTGCGGGAGAAGGTGGCGCGGCATAATTTTAAGTACGCGGGCGGGATGCTTTGTCGGACAATGAGCTGCGGGGTGGCGGCGTCGCCGCATCCACGGATCAAAGATCAGGAAGCGCTGTTGAAAGCGTCGGACGACGCTCTCTATGTGGCGAAGGAGACCGGGCGCAACCGGGTGGTGCGCTTCGACAGTGCTGATTTCAACGCCCATATGCAGAGCAAAGGAAACGACTCGTCGGATGGCGAAAACCCGGTCACCCAGTCAGCAGCAGGCGGAGAAAGTGGCGCCACTCCAGGCTCGCCCCCGCGAGTCAGAGCTTCCTCAGGGGGGCCAAGAGCCTCCGCTTAATCGCGCCGGCGAGCTGCGGGTCGTTCTCACCCGCGCGGCGCACGAGTACTACATCCTCGATCGTCCGACTTTATCGGACGCGGAATACGACAAGCTCTTTCGCGAGCTCCAGGAGCTGGAGCGGAATTTCCCAGAGTGTATAGCTCCGGACTCTCCGACGCTCCGAATCGGCGCCGAGCCACAGAGCCAGCTGGTCAAGCACGAGCATCTCCGGCCGATGCTCTCGCTCTCCAACGCGTTCGACGACGATGAGTTGCGGGCGTGGGAGGAGAGACTGGTGCGCATCGCCGGCGACGACGTCAGGAGGTCGGGCTACACGACGGAGCTGAAGATCGATGGAACGGCGGTCGCGCTCACCTATGAGAATCAGGTGTTCGTGAAGGGTGCGACGCGCGGCAACGGCACGATCGGCGAAGATGTCACCGTGAACCTGCGTACCGTGCGCGACGTTCCACTCCGACTCCACGAAAGCTCGCCACGGGGAAGGCTCGAAATCCGCGGGGAGATCTATTTTCCGTTCGACCGCTTCGAGGAGATGAACGAAGCTCGCGCGCGCGCCGGCGATCCGCTTTTTGCGAATCCGCGCAATGCCGCCGCAGGGAGTCTCCGGCAGCTCGATCCGGCAATTACTGCGTCACGCCCTCTCCGCTTCTTCGGTTATTCCGTGGCGGTTGCTGATGGAGAAACGTTGCCGTTTCAGACGCAGACCGAGCTCCTCGACGCGCTCGTACAATGGGGCGTGCCGGTCGCGCCGCATCGTAAGCGTCTCAAGACTCTGACGGAGGTCGAGAAGTGGGCCTACGAGCTCGAGCACAAGATCCGGAGCGACCTCAACTTCGCGATCGATGGCGGTGTCGTCAAAGTTGATTCGCTGCGCCTCCAGGAGGAGCTTGGCGTCGTCGGCGGGCGGGAGCCCCGCTGGGCGATCGCGCGCAAGTTCGCGCCCGATATCGCCGAGACCAGGCTGCTGGCCATCGAGGTGAACGTCGGGCGCACGGGCGCGATGAATCCGTTCGCGGTGCTCGAGCCGGTGGAGATCGGAGGCGTGATCGTGAGACTCGCGACGCTCCACAACGAGGACCTCATCATCGCGAAGGATCTGCGGGTCGGCGATTGGGTGCAAGTGAAGCGAGCGGGCGAAGTCATTCCACAGATCATCGCGCCGCTCCCCGAGAAGCGGACCGGCAACGAGAAGCCGTGGCGGATGCCGAAGAAATGCCCGGTGTGCGGAACGCCGGCGACCCGCGAGGAGGACGAGGCGGCGATCTACTGCCCGAACATCGCCTGTCCCGGCCGACAACTCGAGGGTCTCGTGCATTTCACGTCGCGCGGAGCGATGGACATTCGCGGACTTTCCTACGCGCGCATCCAGCAGCTGGTCGAGGAAAAGCTGGTGCGCGATCCCGGTGATCTTTACGCGCTGACCCGCGATCAGCTGCTCGAGCTCGAAGGCTACGCCGAGAAAGGCGCCGATGCTCTGATCGCGGCGATCGAGGCGTCGAAGTCGCAGCCACTGAGCCGATTGTTGCACGCACTGGGAATCAGGCACGTCGGGTCGATCGCGGCGCAGCTCCTCGCCCAGCATTTCGGAACTCTCGATGCGCTCGTGGCCGCAACGGCCGACGACATCCTCAACGTCCGCGGAATCGGCGCGACGATCGCCAACGGAGTGGTGGCGTATTTTTCTGACCCCGCTGGACGACGGCTTGTCGAAAAGCTCAGAGCCGCGGGCGTTAACTTCACGGAGCCGCGCGCCGTTGTGGCCGGTGGACCGTTGAGCGGGAAGACCGTCGTCATCACCGGAATTCTCCCGACGCTCAGCAGAGCGAAAGCGGCCGCCGGCAGCCTCGATCGTCGCGGTCGCGTGACGGGATCGGTATCGAAGTCGACCGATTTTCTCGTCGCCGGCGAAGAGGCGGGAAGCAAACTCGACAAGGCAAAGACACTCGGCGTCGAGGTAATCGACGAGGCCGAGCTCTTGCGTCGAGTCAATTCGCGAGCAACATCTTCCGAGTGAGATCGTCCTAGACCGCATGGCAACGTCCGAAGCACCCGAGCTCATTGGCCTCGCCCAGCGTACGCTGCGCGATCTCCGGCTACGCGTTGCGGGGGCGAGCGGCGGCGGTCCCGATGCACTGCGCGAAGCCGGCTATGCCGGAGCGGGCTCACTCTTCGACGCGTTCGAGACGTGGCTCAGCGACCGCGGATCGGCGAAGGCTGAAGATCTTCCGATCGACGAGTTCTCCGCGTCCGCCGCCGAATTCTTTCAGAACGCCGGTTGGGGCAGCGTAGCGTTCCGCTCCCTGCACGATGCGCTCGCGGTGATCGACATCGACGGATGCTGGGAAGCGCAGCTCCACGGCGAGGACGAGCGCGGATGCCATCTCACCACCGGGACGCTGGCCGGATTTCTCGGGTGCCTTGCCGATTACCCCGTCGCGGTGATGGAGATCGAGTGCAGCGTTGGCGGGAGGTGCCGCTTTCTCGCCGGGAATGCTGACATGCTCGAGCACGCGTACGATCGGGTTTCGCGCGGGGAGAGCTGGGAGACCATCGGAGCGGGAGACTTTTAGGTAGGCCACTACGGGCGCCTAGAAGTGACGCGTTGCGGGTTGCCGGTAGCGCGGTTGCCGGTTGTCGGTGAACTGCGGTGCGAACTGTTCGGCCCGCGATAACGGCAACGGCACGTGACCGGCCGAAATTGTACGATGGCGTCTCGCACCAACGCACGTTCAGACTCCGAACATGAGCAACTTCAGGAAACTCGAAGTTTGGCGGCGGGCGCACGCTCTCGTCCTCAACGTGCATAGGGCGGCCAAAAAGATCCGCGGCTCGGATTACGTGGCCCTGCGAAGCCAGATGATCCGCGCTTCCATGTCGATCCCGACCAATCTCGTGGAGGGTGTCGGGCAAAAGAGTGCGCGCGAGTTTGCGCGCTTCATTCGCATCTCCCTGAACTCAGCGAACGAGCTGGACTACCACCTGCTGGTCGCTCGGGATTTCGAGGTGATGCCTACCCACGAATACAAAGCGCTTCTCAACGAAACTGTTCAGGTGAGGAAGATGCTGCACGGCTTGGTGAGAAGCATCGAAGTCAGTTTTGTTGACGGCGGGCAGAACGGTTCGCACCGCAGTTCACCGACAACCGGCAACCGTGCTACCGGCAACCCGCAACGCGTCATTTCAGAATCTAGACAAAATGCTACTGGGTCTTCATCCGCCCAGAACCCTACTCGATCGTCCCCAACGCACCAGCGTACAACGGATTCGGCCTCAGCTCTCCATCAACAAGAATCTCCCGATCCCACGGCAGGATGATCGTGCTCTCCGTGGCGAGCGCGTGAAAATCCGGAGCGTATGCGCCAGTCCGAAACGCAACCGCCGTTCGGACTTCGGCAGCCCCGGCCTCGGTCACCGCGGAAATAGCAAGACGAATGGTGTCGCCCGAATCGCAGGTTTCGTCTACGATGAGAACGCGCTTGCCGCGAGCTTCACTCGGCGCGCTGCCGAATACCTGCGGCGCTTCACGAGCACGCGCTGCCTGGTACTTTCGGCTCACGATCAGCGAGTGGAATTCGCGTCCGAGAATAGCGGCGATCACGGCGCCGGGGATCACCCCCGCGGTGGCGATGCCGATGACGAGCTCCGGGTCGTAGGCACGCGCGACCTTGAGCGCCAGTCCGCGCGACATCTCGCCAAAGAACGGCCATTCGATTTCGAGCACGCCTTTGGCGGCGTCGATCGTGTGTTTGCGCGGTGACATTTCGCTCTCAAACTGTTTGGGGAAAAGCAGTTAGGTTAAGCTAGCCCTCTCACATCATAGTCGGTAGATTCGACCAAATGTCATTCTGGGATCGCCTCACGGGCGGAAAGCCAAAACCCGCGACCGACAACCTCGACTACCTCAGCGAGGCGCTCGCCCTCGAACGCCAGGGTGACTACGATGCCGCGCTGACATCTTATCGCCTTGCCCTCCGTCAGAAGCCCAACAACCACAAAGTTCTGCAGAACATGGCCATCGCGTACTCGAAGCTTGGCCAGCTCGACGAAGCCGTTCGCTGCTATCGTCGCGCGCTCGCGATCGAGCCCAGGCTTTCCGGCGCGCACTATGGCCTCGCCTTTCTACTTCTCCGGCGCGGTGACTTGAGCGACGCCGCCTATCATCTCGAGGCATTCCTGATGGATCCGCCGCGCAGCCCTGAGGCCGAGCGCTGGGTGAAGCACGCCCAGAAGACTCTTGACGAGATGAAGAGCGCCGAGCCACCTCCAACCACGCAAAAGCTGAAGACGAGCGAGTACCCGGGGATTCTGGAATAGATGGGAGCGGTCCTCGCTGTCGTAAGCCAGAAGGGAGGAGTTGGCAAAACCACCACCGCAGTAAATCTCGCCGCCGCGTTTGCGCGCCGCGGAATGAAGACGCTGCTCATCGACGTCGACCCGCAGGGATCGGTGCGTTACGGGTCGGGCCTGCCCCGCGGTCACGAGACGGCTGGCTTCGCGGATTATCTCAACGGTGAGCGCAGCCTGCGCGAGATCATTCTGCCGACGGCTCTCCCGTGGCTGCGGGTGATTCTTGCCGGCTCGGTCGCCGATGAAGCAGACCACGCCGTCTACGCGGGCATGGTGCGTGAAACGAACGTGCTGCAGGAGCTGCTGCAAATGGCCGAGCAGCGCTGCCAGGTCGTCGTCGTCGATACTCCGCCCGGTCTGGGATCGATCACGCGCAAGGTCCTCGGCGCCAGTGAGCACGTGATCGTTCCGCTTCAATGCGAGCCGCTCGCTCTTCAGACGACGCCGCAGATTCTGCGAATGATCCAGGACATCGTCGCGACGAATGAGCGACTGACGCTCGACGGGATTCTCCTCACGATGTACGAGCCGAACAATCCGGCCAGTGACCGTGTAGTTGACTACGTGAGAAAGCATCTCCCCGCCAACATCGTCTTCGACGTTCTGGTTCCGCGCACTGTCGCAACCGCTGACGCATTCGCCGCGGGTCAACCGGTGGTG
>DASWDV010000232.1:0-4945 GCA_036395075.1 Gemmatimonadaceae bacterium
CGGGCTGGGTCGGGGCTTGGATTGGAAGCAATCATTCCTCGTAGTACGAAGTCGAGCTGGCAGCAGTGTGCCCGCAAATAATCTACGGATTCAGAAGCCGGAATTCTTCAGAAATGGAATCAGGGGGACTTCGACCCAGCCTCGATTTCGGTGGTTGGTGCGAGCGCTGTTCAGGCTGGTAAGACGCGACGGTCATGATTGCAGCGGGCGCAATATTGCTGCTATTTAAGAGTGTGAGACCACTTCCATTCGTCTGGCCGTATGCCCTTGTGTTTTGGGCCGTCTACCTTTGGGCGTTCGCACCCGAGTGGAAGATTGTCGCTGGTGGTATGAAAGGCGTGAAACGATCGGAGTCGCAGGATAACGGCTCGCTACAGCTGATACTCGGCGGGGTCTGGATCGCGCTCTTGCTCGCATTTGTGCTCGCGTTCTGGAAAACCTGGTCCTTTCCGCCATCTCTGCGGCTGTCCGCTTTCATCGCTGGAGTCGCACTCATCTTTCTCGGCAGCCTGCTACGTCGTTATTGCTGGCGAACACTCGGCAAATATTTTACCGGCGATGTGCGGGCAGCACGCGATCAACCAGTGATCCGATCGGGACCTTACGCCCTCGTGCGGCACCCGTCGTATACAGCGGGCACGTTGATGTTCATGGGAATCGGACTCGCGTTGGGGAACTTGCTCAGCTTCGTGCTCATCACAGTCGCGGCGATGGTCACGTACGGCTACCGCGTAGCCGTGGAAGAGCGCGCCCTGCTGTCAACGATTGGTGAGCCGTACAGAGCTTACATGAAGGAACGAAAGCGCTTCATTCCTTACGTTGTTTGACAGACTCCAGGAGAATTCTGATGAGATATCCATCTATTGCTCTTGTGTTAATGGTTGTCGTCACGACGCCGTTGTGCGCTCAGGCGAGTCGGGGTGCACCGCCAACTGTCCAGCCTTCGCCAGGCCCTCGCCCGACGCCGCGCCATCCCGATACGTCGCCAGCTCCAATCGTTCTCGAGGATCAATGGACCACGGCGTTGACGAGGCGGGACGCTCAGATGTTCGATCGTCTGCTCGCCCCGAATTTCGTCTACACTGAGAACGCAACGGTACTCAACCGGGGTGACGTGATGAGGAGTGTCACGGGGCCCGACCGCGTCGATTGGGCGCGCAACGAAGGAATGCGTGCTCACGATTTCGGCGATGTGCAGATCATTACTGGAGTCCTGCACACCAGAGGCAAGGCGAGGAATGGCGCGTTCGACCGGCGGTATCAGTTCACCGATACGTGGCAGCGTCGGACCGGGCGCTGGCAGATCATAGCGGCGCAGGATTATCTGATCCCGAAATAGACGATCCGATTGAGACGCGAGGAGAGATGATGCGAGCCGCGCTGGCCTCAGGTGCCATCATGTCGCTGATCGGCGTGATCGCTTGCGGCAACGAAAACGGAAAGGCCGCGGCCGACACCACGGCGAGCTCCGGCCCGCAGGTGACGTCGACTGCGGCGAGTGGCGCGACGCCGGTTTCCGGCGCCCGCATCGCTGTTCCGCACGCCGGCCCGCCCGGCGAATGGCAAATGCCAGCGGGCGATTATGCGAGCTCTCGCTATAGCGAGCTCGCCTCGATCACTCCACAGAATGCCGCGAATCTGCACGTGGCGTGGGCTTTTTCGACGGGTGTGCTACGCGGCCACGAAGGTCAGCCGCTCATCGTCGGGAATACGATGTACGTCGTCACGCCGTATCCCAACGTCTCGTATGCGATCGACCTCGCGCAAACCGGGCAACCACTCAAATGGAAGTTCCGTCCGGATAATGCCCAGCAGGCAATCGGCAGAGCGTGCTGCGACGTAGTGAACCGTGGTGCCGCTTACGCCGACGGAAAAATCTTCTACAACCTCCTGGACGGACACACGATCGCAGTCGACGCCGCGACTGGCGCCCAGCTATGGCGCACGAAAATGGGAGATCTCTCGCGCGGCGAGACGATCACGATGGCGCCCATAGTGGTCAAAGGGAAAGTCATCGTCGGATCGAGCGGCGGTGAGATGGGAGTGCGTGGCTGGATCGCTGCGCTCGATGCCGCGACGGGCAAGGAAGTCTGGCGCGCCTACAACATCGGACCCGACAAGGATGTGAAGGTCGGAGCGAAGTTCAAACCGTTCTACGCGCACGACCGTGGTACCGATCTTGGCGTAACGTCGTGGCCGGCCGATACGTGGAAGACCGGTGGTGGGGCGGTCTGGGGATGGATCTCCTATGATCCCGCGCTCAATCTGATTTATCACGGTACGAGTAACCCGGGACCGTGGAATGAGAAGCAGCGCACCGGCGACAACAAGTGGACAGCCGCGATTCTCGCGCGGGACGCAGATACTGGAGACATGGTGTGGGCTTTCCAGGTGACGCCTCACGACATGTGGGATTATGACGCAGTCAATGAGAACATCCTCGTCGACCTGCCGATCAAAGGCCAAACGCGAAAAGCGCTCGTGCATTTCGATCGCAACGGATTTGCCTATACGATCGATCGCGCGACCGGTGAAGTGATCCTCGCTGAGCCGTTCGTGCCGATGAACTGGTCGACTGGTGTCGATCTCGCGACTGGTCGTCCCAACGTCGTCGAAACAAAGAAGACGGCACAGGACAAGAACGTCAAAGACATCTGCCCGAGTCTCGAAGGCGGCAAGAATCAGCAGCCAGCCGCATTCTCGCCGCAGACAGGCCTTTTCTACGTTCCGACCAACAATCTCTGCATGGATTTTCAGGCGCGCTCTGTCACCTACATCGCCGGCACTCCGTTCATCGGTGGCAACGCGCCGGAGAAAGGAGGTCCGGGCGGCTATCGCGGCGAGTTCATTGCCTGGGACGCGACGACCGGTCGAAAGGTGTGGGGGATCAAAGAACCTTACCCGGTCTGGGGCGGCGCGCTCGCCACGGCGGGTGGCGTCGTGTTCTACGGGACGCTCGATGGCTGGTTCAAGGCGGTCGACGCGCACAGCGGGAAAGTGTTGTGGCAGTTCAAGGTCGGCTCGGGCGTCGTCGGAAATCCGGTGACCTATACGGGTCCGGACGGCAAGCAGTATGTCGCGATTTATGCGGGAATTGGTGGTGACATGGGACTTCTGATCGCTGGGGATGTCGCGGCTAATCTTCCTTACGACGTGCGTGAGAGAGGCACTACGCTTCCCGACATCAGCAGGTGGACGAGTTGGGGCGGAGAGCTCTTCGTGTTTTCACTTTGAGGACGCGGTGGATCTAGGAAGATTGCGGAGTTTGCTCGTGCTTTGCCTCGTCGTTGCGTGCCGCGGCAACGTCGGGAGTGGCGCTGATACCTCGGGAGTCAGTGCAGCGGCGTCCTCTACTCCCGAGCAGCAGAGCGGAAGCACTCAGCTCACCGTTGCTGGCGACAGCCTTCGACTCATGCAGCACGACGAAAACCTTCCGGCTGGATTTCCCCTTGGCGTCAAACCGATCAGCGTCAAGAATCCGTACGAGGGCGATAAGAAAGCGGTAGCGACCGGCGCGCAGCTCTTCGTCGCGTACAACTGCCTCGATTGTCACGGCGCCGACGGTTCGGGCGCGATGGGCCCGAGCTTTCAGGATGGGCGCTGGCATTTCGGTGGATCTCCCGGTGAGGTTTTTGAGTCCATCTACCAGGGACGGCCCGATGGGATGCCGTCGTGGGGCGGCCGCATATCCAACGATCAGATCTGGATGCTCACCGCTTACGTCCGATCATTATCATCCAAAGATCTGAGCACAGAGAACTTCACCGGTAAGACGGTCGAACGCACCGGTCACTGAGGATCAAAATGCGCAGCAGAGCAGCAAGCCACATCGCACTGGCTCTCGTTCTCGTCGCCCTCGATCCAGGCGGCTTGTTTCCACAGAGTTCGCCGGCTTCGTTCAGCGTCGAGCAGGTCAAGGGCTATCCCTTCCCGAATGAGCTGACTGCGGCTTCTTCAGGATCGCGCATCGCTTGGGCGCTCAATGAGCGTGGACTGAGAAATGTCTGGGTCGCGGAAGGTCCGAGCTTCACGGCCCGTCGTCTTACGAGTTACAACAGTGACGATGGACAGGAGCTGACCAGCATTTCCATCTCCCCTGATGGAAAGAACGTCGTCTACGTCCGTGGCGGTGACCACGGCGGCAACTGGGACGAGAGCGTTCCCGTGAATCCGACACAGAATCCGGCCGGATTCAAAGTCCAGGTTTGGTCGGTTCCGTTTGCCGGTGGCGAGCCGAAGCCGTTGGCCGAGGGGGACGAGCCAGCCGTCTCACCGCGCGGAGATCGTGTCGCGTTCACAAAAAATCACGAGATCTGGATCAGCCCGATCGACGGATCTGCGCCGGCGAAAAAACTCACAAGCATGCGTGGGAATCTTGGTGATCTCGCCTGGTCGCCCGATGGCTCCCGGCTCGCGTTCGTCACCGATCGCGGCGATCACTCGTGGATCGGGATATTCTCGAGTGACTCGACGCCGGTAGTTTGGCTGGGACCGACGAGCGCGCGGGATTTCTCACCGCGCTGGTCCCCGGATGGAAAGCGAATCGCGTTCGTGCGCACGCCCGGAAGGGGTGGCGCACCCGACTCACTTCTCAAGCAGCGGGATATCCCGTGGTCGATCTGGACCGCCGACGCAGCGAGTGGTGCCGCGACTCTGCTCTGGGACGCGCCAAAAACGCCGCGCGGATCCTACCCCGAGACACACGGAGAGGCGAACCTGCATTGGGCCGCCAACCGCCGGATCGCGTTTCTCTCCGATGTCGATGGCTGGCCACACCTTTATTCGGTGAGCGAGAAGGGTGGTGCTCCCCTCCTTCTCACGCCGGGAAACTACATGGCGGAATACATCCAGCTCAGCCCCGATGGGCGCTGGCTAGTATTCGCGGCAAACGCGGGTAGCGACAGCAATGATGTAGACCGCCGCCACGTCGTGCGGGTTCCGGTCG
>DASWDV010000233.1:0-10543 GCA_036395075.1 Gemmatimonadaceae bacterium
TCGACGTCGGCGAAGACGTCACCGTGGAAGAATTGCGGGCGGAGTTCGATGCCGTTTCTGTCGCAACAGGAGCCGCTGCCGCGCGTGACCTCGATGTTCCCGGTCGGGAGCTCGGCGGAATTCATCTGGCGATGGATTTTCTCACCGCGCAGAACCGCCGGCTCGAGCGCGACACCCTCCCGGTAACGAACGGTGACGGTCGCTCCGCGGCTGATGCGCTCATCGACACACATCCTGACGCGCGCGATCGTCGCGTCGTGATCATCGGCGGCGGCGACACCGGGTCCGACTGCGCCGGCACGTGCGTTCGTCAGGGAGCGAGAAGCGTCAGGCAGTTCGAGCTTCTACCGCAGCCGCCCGTCGGTCGCGCCGCGAGCACGCCATGGCCGCTCTGGCCAATGCAACTTCGTACGAGCCACGCACATGAGGAGGGGGCCGAGAGGGATTGGAGCGTCGCGACCACCGGATTTTCCGGCGAGAATGGCAGAGTGCGGCGAATCCACGCTGTCCGTCTCGAGCGGCAGGTGTTCGCCGACGGGCGCACTGACTTCGCGCGGATGCCGGGTACCGAATTCGACCTGGACGCGGACCTGGTTCTTCTGGCGATGGGATTCACGGGGCCAGTCAGAAGCAAATTGATCGTCGATCTCGGCGTCGACCTGGACAGTCGGGGCAACATTGCCACCGACGCCATGCATCGTACCGCCGTGCCCGGAGTTTTCGCCGCCGGCGACGCGCATCGGGGGGCGTCGCTTATCGTGTGGGCGATCCGCGAAGGGCGCGACGCTGCCGAAAGTATCAACTCATGGCTAAAGGCAAAGGCTCACGTCGGAAATGCCAAGGTAATAGGTGCGTAAAAACAGAAGTGAAGACGCCTCGCCTCGGTAGTTCGCAGCAGTTCGCGCAATAGGAATTGTGTTTTGCGCCCGCAGCTAACAGCCGGTCCGCTGACTGCTCCTGGCAGGTAGTCTTCATTTGCAGTTTCTGTTTTTTTGGTAAGCCCGCCCCTACTACCCGGCACCGCACCCCTTTGTTGGTGCTTTTTCCTAGTGGTGCATCCCGATCGTCACAGTGTACGGCGAAGCGGCCGCGCATTTCATGTTCGAATTCGTGGATGAGAACATTCCGCGCGGATTGTCTTTCCAAAGCCACACGTGCAGGTCGTAGTGTCGGAGGCTCACCGGCATGATCGGCTCGTGTCCATCCATCGGGCCTGCCAGTGTCTGACCGAAAATCGTTGGCGCTACGTCCCCGGCAACCGCAACGGGAACGAACCATTCAGCCGCGGCGAGCACGAGCTTGTCTCCAACCGGCTCATAAATGAGCACCTGTGGCTTGGCGGGATCGAGCTTGGGTCCAATGTTCGCCGCATTCAGGAAATGAACCCCCATCGCGCCAGCTGGATACTGCACGGGTCCATCCATCATACCGTTCGGAAAATCGATGCAGCCGAGGGTCGAGAAATATCCATCCTTCACTGCCGCAAAAGGGTCGCTGTATTTCGCGAGAGCCGCTCGAGCTACCTCGAGATCGGGTGCAAAGCGAGCTTGTGAGACTGTCGCCGCAGGCTGAGCCTGGGCTGCGTAGGGTGATACGACGAGCGAAGTTGTCACAGCGAGTAACAGGAAAGGCAGATTCAAGTGTTGCGGGCGACAGCCCATATTTGCTCCGAACGGTTTTGGGAGCAGTAGAATGCCGACGCTCCTGGTCCGCGTCAATGTGGGATTGCGTTCTCTTTCAACAGTCTGGCAAAGAACACGAGGTTTCGCGCCATCTTCTTCGCCGCGCCCGCGGTGTTCTTGTCTTCGCGAAATTTCTTGCCGAGCGAGTTCTTCGTGGCTCGCGTGTACTCATCCTGGTAGGAGACGGCGCATAGCGGTGGGAGTGTCACGCCCATTGAGAGCAGGAAGTTCGCGATGTTGCCGGTAATGTGCTGCTCCCCGTCCTCCTCGCCCGTGATGACGATACCACCGACCTTATTGGTGAGTCGCGATTTGCCAGTTTCGCGCAGCTCCTCGTGCAGCTCGTCCAACCGTTCGATCACGCGCTGCATCAGCGACGACTGAATTCCCCACCAGACCGGCGTCGCGAAGATGATGATGTCGGAATCGAGAATCTTTTTCAGAATGCCGGGCCACTCGTCACCGGGTCCCATGTTGCTCTTGGTACCCGCCTTTATGTCATAGTCGACGAGACGCACGACCTCGCACTGCACCTTGTACTCGCGCAGGTTTTCGATCACCACGCCGGCCAGGGTCTCGGTGTGCGAGAACTCGCTTCCGCCTCTCTTGTGCTTGAGAGTCGCGAGCAGAAAGATCGCTTTGAGCCGCGGACCCGCCGGATCGAGGAAGATGCTGGTCGTCAAACGCGCTCCGAGAGAGGCACACCGAACAAAAAACTACAAAACTACAAATGAAGACTACCTGCCAGGAGCAATCAGCGGACCGGCGCGGTAGTCTTCAGTTAGCTTTTCCTCATCTCCAGCTTTCCCTTTCCCCTTCCCCTTCCTCCTTTCCCTTTCCCCATGACTCCTGGAGATCCTGCCTCACATCGCCGGCTGCGTCGCATGACTTTGGCGATTGTAGTCCTGAACGCTTTTCTGGCTGCGATCAGAACGGCGACGTACCAACAATTCTTTGCGATGCCTGGTAGCTCGCGATTTATCGTCGAGCTCGTGATCGTTCTCGCGATCTACTTCGCTGGCATTTTCTGGATCACGTCGACGGACGACGCCGAGCGTGGAGCTGCCCTCTCGGTCGGGACGACCTTCGGTCTCGTGACCGCCGCGCTGCTCATTATCCATTTTGCCCAGGAGAATCTCATCACTCTTCCGCCGGGCCGGGCGACCGAGCTGTTCGCGCTCTTCTTCATTTTCGCCGCATTGGTGTTGTGGGGGACGGCAGGATATGCGACGGCCAGGAGAGGGGCGCCGGTGAGCGCTGGGGCGACGGCTGGACTATGGGCCGCCGTCGTCTGCATGCTGGTCCTGGTCGCGGGTGGACTGCTGCTCACGTTCTTTTCGATTCCTTCGCCCAACTACGTGCTGACCTGGGAGGAGTATCAAGCGAGTGGCTGGAGCGACGCACACGCTTTTGGAATCGCCAACACATTCCACTCAGCGTTTATGCACATGATCGTCGGACCGATCCTTGGGGGAATCGTCGGCGCTCTCGGATGGGCGATCGGTCGCGCGATTCCGCGGAGCGCGCCACTCGGAACGGAAAACAACTAGTCGCCCCTTTACTTTTCCGGGCCACCGCCCTATCGTTCGCGCCGTGACGAGCTTCTCCTTTAGCGGGACCTATTACTTCGGCTTCTACGGATATATCCGTCGGGGGCCCCGGTCACGCGTGCGGTAAAGTTTCAGTCACCATCGCAGACAGACTCCGGGCCTCCGCAAATCGCGGGGGCTTTTTTTTACCGTGAGATGCCGCCCACTTCCTGGGACGATCATGATGAAGTCGAAAACAATGCACACGAACGGGACGAGACCACGCAAATCCAGCGGCGCTCCGGCGCGCGACCTGGTGATGCGCGTCGCATTCCAGGGCGATCGCGGCGCGTACGCCGAAAGCGCGATCACCGAGATATGGCGACATCCAGTGGAGCGGATTCCGGTGCCGACGTTCACCGGGGCGGTGCGCGCCGTTGAGGATGGCGCGGCCGATGCGTGCGTGATTCCCGTCGAAAACTCCATCGTCGGCCGAATCGAGGCCGGATGGCAGGCGCTCGCGAGTTATCCGGGAATGCGCACTGTTGGCGAGGCGCTCGTGCCGGTGCGTCACTGTCTGCTCGCTCCGAAGGGAGCAACGCTTCACGGACTGCGCAGCGCGGCGAGTCATCCGGTCGCTCTGGCGCAGTGCAGTCGCTTCTTCGAGACTCACGACTGGATCAAGCCGACCAAGGCGTTCGACACTGCCGGTGCAGCGCGCGAGATCGCGGAGCGCGGTGATCCGGCGCAGGCCGCGATTGCGAGCCGCGCCGCGGCGGAGCGGTACGATTTGGCGGTTCTGGAGGAGGGAGTGCAGGATCGTCCCGACAATCACACGCGCTTCGTCGCGGTCGTCGCCCCACATTCACGACTTTGGCGGCGGAGCCATGCCATCCGCGGCGCGACGTCGGTCGAGGAAGATGATCCCCGTCAAATCTCCGAAGCGACGCGCGAGCTGCTGGACAAGATCGTCGAGCGAAACTCGCTCGAGGTTGACGAGATCGTCAGCGTTTTTTTCACGCTCACTGCCGATTTGAAGTCACTCTTCCCGGCCGTAGCCGCCCGTGAGATGGGCTGGGTGGGAGTGCCGCTCCTTTGCGCGAGCGAGATTCCGGTCGAGGACTCCATGCCGCGATGTCTGCGCACGCTGGTGCAGGTGGAGTTGATGGCGCCGAGGCCGCTCGACACGCACATCTATTTGCGGGAGGCCGTCAGACTGAGGCCGGATGTCCACAATCGAGGATGATCAGCTCGAGTGTATCGTGCGGTACCGCTTTTCGTTCATGTTCCACACGACCAGCCCGTAAATAATTCCCGCGACCACGAATCCGACAAATTCGGCGAGTATCTCCGGCCATCCCATCTGACCGGACCACGGGTAATTCGCCCACCCCGTCGCCCAGTTCAGAAGCCAGACCGCAACCATGGTGATGGCAGCCAGCGAGAGTCCGTTGCGAATGATGAACGAGATACGGCCGCGCTCACGCACTACGACCCATCTCGCGCTGAACACATCCGTCTCTCGGTTGGGCTGGCCCGCCGGTGTCGCCATCTGTTATCTGCGATGGAGGAAGGTGTAAGCTAGACTCCGCTCGTCAGATTTTGCAGTCTTGCCCCGTCACACTATGAAGCGCGCGACTCGGCCCTTGTTTTCCCGTTATGCATGACGGTCGACTCGTGCTCCCACAACCCGAGTGGCTGTAGTGCGTGCTGCGCGATGAACCCGCAGTGCTGGCAGACGATCATCACCGCCGGAATCGTCGTTCCCTCGGCGCTGTTGCGCGCCGCCGTCTCCTGGACCTCGATCCGCGAATACTCGCTGACCGTCCACTGGCTGTCGTTGCAGCGCGGACAGCTGCCGGCGCCACGTGACTTGAGCGCGCTGATGACTCGATTCTTGTCATCCGTCGAAATACCTCTGTAGTGGCTCATTGTTTTTGTTCCTCGATTTTTGGGTTGGCGTGCTCAGCGAAAAACTCCTTGATGCACCACGTACAGATCTGGTCGCGCATCAACACTCCTGCTGCGTCAGTTCGCTCCATCACGATCTTTTTCAGTGCAATCAGAACAGCCTCGGGCAGCATCCCACGGTCGCGCAGGTCGGCGGTGAATGCGGTGACCGCGACGCGTAGCGTCAACATTGTTTCCGCGCTTCGCGTTACCGCCTCCCCGACGGCCAGGCGCAGCGCGGTACTGCGACCGTCTCGCGCGGCCCGTTCGGCCGAAGAGATCGCGGCAGCATCTACATCGCTTGGGGATGGAATGCTCAAATGCAGCTGTGATGATTCGATCAAGGGATCGATCGCTCCGGCCATGATACCGCCCGTGTCTAAACGCGGCGTCGCCAGAAGCGCCAAAGGCTGTCAGTGCAACTTTCGACAGCGTGTTACGCGGGCTGGTGGAAGACTCCCGCGCACAGTCTGCTCTTGAATTAAACGTAGGCATAATGGGGGTGCGATGCTAGCACTTTTTCAAATCGCACGTCGAGGCAACCGCGCTGATGCTGACAGCGTCGTGTCATGTGACCCGTTACGCGCATACAGCAGTCTATTGAAGTGATGCACCAGTCTCACAAAGGAGTATTTAAATGAAGCGATTTATTGTCGCGGCCACGCTGTTGTTCGCCTCCACGGCGGCTGCCCAGAAGGCTCATGACCCGTCTGCCCAGCTGAGGCAGGTTCTGCCGGCCAAAGTCGCCGACCATGTTCTCGCCACGATTGCGGATGCGAGATCACACTCACTTCCCGCCGCTGCTCTCGAGCAGCAGGCACTGAGACTCGCGCGCAAAGGCACCAAGCCCGCGGACGTCGAGCAATCGATCGATCGCAGCGCTGAGAACATGAAGAACGCGAAGAGCGCTCTCGTTAGCGCTGGACGCAAGCCCACTAACGATGAAGTCGTCGCCGGTGGCGCGCTCATCGGTAAGGGAGTCGATGGCAAGCAGGTGAGCACTTGGGCGAAGACCGCGCCTTCGGGTCGCGATCTGACCGTTCCCATCAACGTGACAGCCAGCTTGATGAATCGTGGACTCAAGTCCGACGCGGCGCTCGCGCGAGTGCACGCCGGACTCGTCGCAAAGAAGACCGATCGCCAGCTTGTGGCAGACGCAAACGCCACGGCGAGCGAGAAGCGTCCGGAGAACGCCAACAAGGACGGTGGCCTGGCGCACCGACCTGCTACGATCGGGACCACCAATCGCCCGGCGACCGTAGGTCGTCCGGCCGCTACGCCTGGAAAGCACCGGTAACGCTGGTGTCGTTCTGATCTCGTTACAAAAACGCCGGACGCAAGGTCCGGCGTTTTTGTTGCGAGTTGCGGTTATCCGCTGCGCGTCCTCGTCACGAGCTGCGGCGCCGATCATCCCCACGATAGTCGGCCACGTCGACGCTCGGTCGGCGCGCTTTGCCCTGATCCGAATCGAGCGCGCCCCACACGCGCTCGAGATCCGATGGTGAGATCTGCACCGGCGTTCCGGCAAGAATCCCGGTGATGTTCCGGAATGGCCGGCCCAGGTGCATGCCTTCCTGGTCGATCGTGAACTCCCGAATGCGCTTGTCGTGCAGCGAGCCACGCATCTTCAGCACCGTTATCCCGCGCTTCATCTCGCCGAACATCTCGACGTAGCGCAGCAGTATGATCGAGTCGGTGAGCGTCGAGATGTGTGTCTCCGTGATCGAGCTGCCCCCCATGAGGCTCGCCGTCGTCGACGTGAAGAGGCCGGTGATCTCCTGCTGCTTGATGAACGACGTGATCCCGATGACGAACTCGCGGAATGCCTTGATCGTTCCCACGCGCTCGAGCGCCGAGAGACTGTCGAGCGCCACCCGATTTGGCTTGAATTCGTCGATGATGGACTGGATGCTGATAAGCCATTCCTCCAGTCCGACCACTTCCGGATAATCGCAGACCACTCGCAGCATGCCATCGCGTTCCATCTGGTCGAAATCCACGCCCCAGCCGATAGCATTTCGAAATAGCTGCTCCCTGCTTTCCTCGAACGCGAGCAGCAGACACCGCTCGCCGTTTTTCGCGCCGCCCTCCAGGAACTGCGTGACGGTCAGCGTCTTGCCGGTTCCAGTCGCGCCCGAAACAAGGATCACCGAGTCACGGAAGAACCCGCCGCCGCACATTTCGTCCAATGAGGCGTTGCCCGACGAGATCCGTACGTCCGACGACTTCTGGCGCAGTTGAATCGCCGACAACGGGATGACGACCATTCCCCCTTTGGGAATAATCGAGAACGGATACTCTCCTTTCTGATGATCGGTCCCGCGAAACTTCAGGATCTCGATCGTGCGTCGGCGGTTCTCGTCCTCCAGCGCATTGCGCAGGATCATCACGTTATCCGCGATGAACTCCTCGACTCCGAAACGCGCCACCGGACCATAATCCTGCGTGCGCTCTGCCGTCATCACGGCGGTGACTCCCATCCCTTTCAGTGCCGACGCAATTCGGAAAAGCTCGCGGCGAACGATGGACTGATCGGAGAACTGCGAGAACACCGCCCCGAGGGAGTCGACCGACACCCGCGTCGCCTTCACCTTTTTCACGGCGTTCTCGACGCGTGCCAGCAAAGCTCCCAGATCGAAGTTGCCACTTTCGATGATGTCGATCTGCGGGTCCGGAGAAGCATCGACGAACGCGAACTTCCCCTCGCGCTCCCATTGGGGCAGGTCCCAGCCGAAGCTTTTCATGTTCTCGCGGATGTCCGAGGCGGATTCTTCGAACGTCACAAAAACGCCATTCTCGTTGTAGTCGCGAATCCCCGACGCGAGAAACTGCACCGCGAAAACCGTCTTACCGCTTCCGGCCGTACCCGACACAAGCGTCGTGCGGTTCTTTGGCAAACCACCCTTCGCGATGACGTCGAAGCTGGTGATTCCGGTAGGGAGCTTCTCGATTGACGGGTCCGTCGCCTTCGCACTCACCTGCTCCGTCACGCTGGTCATGAAACTCCTCGTTCGCGGTTTTCGCCCCGTTTCTCGGTTCCCGGAGCTCCCCGCGTCCGGTCGCGGTTTTCGTTATCGAACGCGGGCCGCACTTCGAGCCCGAGCAAAACCTTATCCTTGTCCGACAGGTCGCCGATGACTCTCCTGAGCGGCGGTGGCAGCTGCTTGATCAGCGTCGGCGTCGCCAGAATTTTCTCGTCCTCAGCGATTTGTGGAGACTCGAGAACGTCGATGATTTCCAGCTCGTAACGCCCTTCGAGCTCCTGCTCACAGATCCGCTGCAGGTTGGCGATGGCAACGCTGGTTCGGGCACTAGTGCCCGTCACGTAAAGTTTCAGCAGGTACTTGGACAGGGAGACCTCCAGGCTTTCACCCAATCCTTCCTACGGACGGCCATCACGCGCTTCGCGGGGCGTGGCCGGCCGCCGCTCAGATCAAGGATCGGTCGAGCACGCAGTCTGCAGTAGCATCGATTGAACTCGGCACATAGCGCACAAATCGTGCTATAGACATACCCGCCTGCCCCAGCGAGAATCAGGATGGCCGACGGCACTGAAATGACATCGATCGCCCCTGTCGAGCACGCCGACACGGGGATGCGCCGGCGCGTCAGCGATTCCCATCGCCGCGACCGGCTGCGTGGCCTGATCGAGCGGCTGCCCGACGGAATCGTGGTGGTCGACGCGGTCGGCAACATCCGCTTCGCCAATCCAGCCGCCGAGCGTCTGTTCGGGCGCTCAACGGCGGAGCTTATCGGCAGGCCATTCGGGTTTCCGGTAACTGCCGGCGAGACGACGGAAATCGACATCATCCAGCGCGGTGGCGCGGACGTCTGCTACGCGGAACTGCGGGTGGTCGATACCGAATGGGAGGACGAGCAGGTAAAGCTCGTCTCCCTCCGCGATGTCACGGATCGGAAGAGCGCCGAAGAGCGGGCACACCAGCTCGCTCGTGAGCGTGAAGCCCGTCTGGAGGCAGAAGCGGCGAGCCAGGCGAAGTCCGAATTCCTCGCCATCATGTCGCACGAGCTCAGAACGCCTCTCAACGCCGTACTCGGCTACGCGGAGCTCCTCGAGCTGGGCATTTCGGGTCCGCTCACTGACGGGCAACGCGACCAGCTCGCGCGAATCGGGATGAGTGGGCGGCACCTTCTGGGACTGGTGAATGAAGTGCTCGATCTGGCGAAGGTCGAAGCAGGCAGGCTATCGGTACGGTCGGCGCCGGCATCAGCCACAGTAGCGATAGCGTCCGCGATCGCGCTCATCCAACCGCAGGCAGCGGCCCATGGACTCGAGCTCGTCGTCGAGACGCTCCCCGATCCACCGCCGGTATACATCGGCGACGACGAGCGCGTTCGCCAGATTCTCGTCAACCTCCTGTCGAACGCCGTCAAGTTCACTCCGGTCGGCGGAACGATCACGGTCGGCGCAGCGACGACGATCTCGCCCGACTCTGAGGCGCGTCTGCTCGCGAACAGGCCGTACGTCTCGCTGCGCGTGTCTGACTCTGGTGTGGGAATACCACCCGAGAAATTGATTTCGATCTTCGACCCCTTCGTGCAGGCGGAATCGGGTCACACGCGCTCGAAGGAGGGAAGCGGGTTGGGCCTGACGATCAGCCGCCGGCTGGCGCGATTGATGGGCGGCGATCTGACCGTGCGGAGTGCGACTGGCAAGGGCGCCACCTTCACACTCTGGCTTCCAGCGGAGGCGCGGAAAGACGCCACTGCTCCCCCGGCTCAAAACGTGACGACGAGTACGACAGCGGAGCGCGACGTCGAGGGCCTCGCCGATGTAGGCGAGGCGATGCTGCGTGATCTCAACCAAACCGTCGAGGCGATCGTTTCACGTATTCGTAGCGACGAGAGTCTGAGCATCGCGGCGGGTTTGAAGTACACCCAGCTCGCCGATCATATCGCGACTTTTCTCACTGATATCGCGGCCGCGCTCGTGGTCATCGAAGAATGCGGCGGGCAGCCGTCGCCGCTGCTCGCGGACGCGACCGAGATTCAGCGCCTCGTCTCCGAGCGGCACGGTACTCAGCGTGCTCGACTCGGCTGGACGGAATCGGCGATGCGGCGCGAGTTCATGATCATTCGCGAAGAGCTCGAGCGAGTGGTGCAGCGTGGATTCCGGCAGGGCCGGCGGTTGCAGGTCGAGGACGCCATCGCGGTGCTCGAGCGGTTCATAGATCAGGCGGAGTACGTTTCCGTGCGCGCGCTGGAGGCGGCGCGTACGGGCTGAAAATACGCCTAGCTGGCCACACGAGTGCATAAGCGGGGAGCTGTTAGCCGCTTAGCTTCTTAGCCAGGAGCGTTAAACCTCACGTAACCGATTGGTCGTGCGAACATTTACGGCCGAATAAAAACGATGCTCGCGCTGCG
>DASWDV010000234.1:0-2345 GCA_036395075.1 Gemmatimonadaceae bacterium
CGCGATAAATCATGCTGCCGCTGCTCGCCGCCATTCTCTTCGCACAAACCAGCGCCACGCTTCAAATCGGGAGCGCAAAACAGGACAGCCTGGCGCGCGCAAAGCGCGATTCCATCGCTATCCGGCGTGAGGCGCGGCATGACTCGGTGATGGCGCGCGCGCGGGCTCATGATTCCGCCCGCCGCGAGATGAGGCTAGCACGGCGTCCAGAGGTGACGCCCGCCATTCTCGCATCGGCGTTCAAGGATCCCAGCGCAAAGGATCTCCTGCTCCACGCGCGAGCGGCGCGACTCACCCAGGATTCAGCGCTCACGGGCTACGATGCGAGTGCTTACGAGCGGATGTCGGTCGGAATGGGATTCAAGCGCATCGGTCGCGATCGACTGCTCTTGCGGAGCGAGCGCGCTTCTCACGTGATCTGGCAGCGTGGAAAGGGCGCGATCATCGATGTCAAAGGGCAACGGAGCGTGTTCCCAATGCTCGATGGTATGGAGAAAGGAGACATCGACGTCGGTGACATCGGAGATGTCCCGTACGCCCCCGGTCGCGAAACACTCTGGATCGGCTCCGGTCTCGCCAAAGCCGACGTCAGCGAGGACGAGATCATCCATCCGCTCGCCTCGGGTTCCGAAGCCTACTACACGTACTCGTCGGGCGACTCAGTGACCTTTCAGCTTCCCGGCGGGCAGCGGATCGAGCTTCGCGAGCTCCGCGTTCGCCCTCGGCAGCCGAAGTGGAACGTCGCGGTCGGCTCACTCTGGTTCGACGCTGCGAACGCGCACCTCGTGCGCGCAGTTTACCGCATGGCCCAGGAGATGGACATCATGGCCGTCGCCAAGGAGGAAGGCGAGAACGACCCGAAGGACGACATCCCGCGGTGGGTGAAGCCCATGATCATGCCGATGAAAGCAAACGTCAGTGCAATCACCGTCGAATACGGGCTGCACGAGGGCCGTTTCTGGCTGCCGCGCTCCCAAACGGTCGAGGGCGAGGCGCAGGTGAGCTTCATGCACGTCCCATTTAAGCTCGAACAGCGCTACACGTACTCGGACGTGAACGGAACGAACCCGTTCCCCGATTTCACCATCGCGGTGGTGGACACGGCCCACGATTCGGTTTCGCGCGCAGCCCGCCGGGAGCACCGCCACAATGAATGCAGCGGCGGAGGCGACCGCATACGCGTGCGCGACCGGTCGGAGGAAGGCCTGCGAATCATGACCAGGACGCCGTGTGATACGGTTGCCCTCGCCCACTCGAGCGAGCTGCCCAAATCCATCTATGATGAGGGCGAGGCTGTGTTCGGTACAGCCGAGCGGGATGCGCTGGTCGCCGAAGCGCTTACGCTCGGCGCGCAGCCGGAATTTGCTCCCCAGAAGCCCGACATCTCTTACGGCCTCCCGTACACGCGCTTCAATCGCATCGAAGGATTTTCCACCGGCATCGCGGTGGATCAGGTCCTTGGCAGTGGCTACACGACGCACGCGCTCTTCAGGCTCGGTGTCGCCGACCTATCACCCAACGGCGAGCTCTCGCTCGACCGCACCGATGGCCGGCGCAAGGTTGGAGTGGGCGTCTATCGCCGACTCGTCGCGTCGAACGACTGGGGTGATCCGCTTGGATTCAGCAGTTCGGTGTCGGCGCTTCTCTTTGGTCGCGATGAAGGATTTTATTACCGGACGTGGGGTGCCGAGCTCACGGGTGAACAAGATGCGGGCATCTTCACGAGCTGGCGCCTTTTCGCGGAGCAACACTTCGACGCGACGGTGCACACCGAGTTTGCCATCGCGCATCCGAGTGGAGTGAGAGGCGACCTTGCCAACATCAATGCAGTGAATGGCAAGATCGTTGGTCTCGCGGTCGTGCATCACTCGTCACTCGGGCTCGATCCGCACGGATTCCGTGCCCTGACCGACGTCAAGCTGGAAGGAGCGACGGGGACCTTCGACTATTCGCGCGGCTTGCTGCAGACAACGCTCTCTCACGGGCTGGGCAACTTGCTCGACGGCGCGCTCACACTCGGCGCGGGAACCTCTGGCGGGCAGCTACCGATTCAGAAACAGTTTTTCGTGGGCGGGGTGCAGACCGTGCGCGGTCAGAAAGCGGGGGCGGCGATCGGCGACTCGTTCTGGACGACCAGCGCCGAGATCGGCACTCGCTCGACAGGGTTTCGCAAGATCGTGTTCGGAGACCTCGGCTGGGCGGGGAGCCGCACCGACTTTTCGCATCCGGGGCGACCCCTGAGCGGCGCGGGCATTGGCGCGTCGTTCATGGACGGACTCATTCGGATTGATCTCGCCAAGGGGATTTACCCGGAGAAATCCGTGCGCGCGAATCTCTACGTCGAG
>DASWDV010000235.1:0-17576 GCA_036395075.1 Gemmatimonadaceae bacterium
GAGCCGAACCTGCAGGCGAGAGATCATTGTTCGTCCGCGAACGAGATTTCGCCGCGCAACTCGCAATGCTGGCGGAAGTCGCCGACGTGGCAGCGCTAGATCGCATCGACGAAGAAGGGGATGGAAGGCCGCGCGTGGCGATCACCCTCGATGACGCTTATCGCGGCGCAGTCTGTGAGGGTATTGCCGAGCTCGCGAAGCGCGGGCTTCCAGCAACAATCTTCGTCGCGCCCGCAAGAATAGACGGTCACGTGTTCTGGTGGGATGCTCTGTCCGCGAACGACGGCGCCCTGGATCGGGGTGTGCGCGACCACGCACTCAATCATCTGGCAGGCGCCGATGAGCCCGTGCGCGCCTGGGCCGCGCGGACGGCGCTGCCAACATCGGATTCCTTGCCTGCGTACGCGCGCGCCGCAAGTTTAGCCGAGCTGCGCCTGGCTTTAACTCAACCTGGTATCTCTGTGGGATCGCACAGCTGGTCGCACCGGAATCTTTCCAGCCTCTCGATAACTGAGATCGTCACGGAAATCAGTCGGTCTCGCGCATGGTTACGGACGCACTTTCCTCAGCAGTGCGTCGACTGGCTTGCTTATCCGTACGGATTGGCCTCAGTAGCGGCGCAGCAGGCGCTGGCCGACGCGTCATACGTTGGCGCTCTACGCATCAATGGTGGCTGGCATGACGCTGCGCGGGTATCACGGTTCGCTCGACCACGTCTCAATGTTCCGGCGGGACTCACGGTTGCCGGGTTGAAGAGCCGAATACTCGGTGCGGTGCTCGCGTGACCGCCGTATTCGTGCCGCAGAATACCGAGCCACTCGAAGTTCCGACTTCGAGGAAGCGCTCGCTGCCACGACTTCGCATTGCGATGATGCTCGAGTCAGACGAGCCGGGCGGCGCCGAGATGATGGTGTTTCGGCTCTCGGAGGAGCTGCGGTCTCGCGGCCACGATATCCTCCCCGTCGGGCCCGAGCACGGCGTCGGCTGGCTTGGTGACGTCTTCAGGAGAGCCGGATTCTCGCCTGAGGTCTTTCGGATTCATCGTCCAATCGACCCGAGCTGTGTGAGGGGTCTCGTCCAACTATTTCGGAAATATCGGATCGACGCGGTTCACAGCCACGAGTTCACGATGGCTGTCTATGGTACCGCCGCGACGCGTCTTCTCGGACTCCCGCACGTCATTACCATGCATGGTGGGATTAAGGTGTGCAAAGCCCTGCGGCGGCGTATTGCGCTCCGTTGGGCGATGCGAGCCTCGGATCATGCGGTCATGGTGTCACGCGCGACACAAAACCAGTTCGCAGTTGATCTTGGCGTCAAGCACTCGCAGTTCACCGTTGTCCCGAACGGTGTCCCGGTACGAGAGGGCGATGCCTCCGCCGTTCGCGCGGAATTTGGAATTCGTGAGCAAGAGTGCGTGTTACTGGCAGTCGGAGTGCTTGAGCGCCACAAGGGGCACCGCGTTCTGCTGGAGGCTCTCGCCCGCCTCGATTCGAGTGGGCTTGGCACGCCGTGGAGACTCATCATCGCCGGCGGTGCGGGCGGCGACGAGCATGAATCGATGCTCGCGTACATTCGCGACAACGGATTGAGCGAGCGCGTGCACATCGTGCTGAATCGCAACGACGTTGCTGATCTTCTCGCCCTCGCCGATGTGTTCGTTATGCCGTCACTGTGGGAAGGGTTGCCGATGGCGGTTCTCGAAGCGATGGTTGCTCGTAAAGCGATCGTCGCCTCAAAAATTGCCGGAATTCCCGAGGCCATTGTCGACGGGCGCGAAGGTCTTCTCGTCCCGTCCGGTGAATCTGGTCCGCTGGCCGACGCACTCCGCCTCGTGATTACCGATCGAGCGCGTCGCCTGGAGCTCGGCAAAATGGCGGCGGCCCGAGCTCACGAGGAATTTACGGTTGGCGTCATGGCCGACAGGTATGAGCAGCTGTACGAGAGCGCATACATTAAACGGCAGCGCATAGCGCTGCGGGCCTAGGGCGCCCCAACATGATTACGGCTGGTCATTCGGCAGCGCGTCGCCTTCTCGTCATCACGTATCACTTTCCACCCGACGGGACGATCGGAGGTCAGCGATGGGCGGGGCTGAGTAAGTATCTCGTGCGCCTGGGCTGGGAAGTCCACATCGTAACCGCCTCGCCTGCGGGCAGAAATGAGGAGGTTCCCGGCCTGCACCGTCACGTTTGTGCTCGGAGGCGTACTCTTAACGACATCTATCGAGCGAGGATCGCGAGATCGCGCAAAGCCGCGCCTCCTCCCGCAAGTGTTGGCGATGACTCTGGCTATCGAAGAAAATCGCGCGCGGCCGAGGTCCTTTCCACGATTCGTCGCGCACTGGGGAGCTCGCTCTCCCTGCCAGACCACGGGCGCGGGTGGGTACTGCGTGCCACCGCTGAAGCTCGACGCCTCTTGAAGGACCACGAATTCGACTGCGTCATCTCGAGTGGACCGCCACATTCCGCGCACCTCGCGGGGTTGCTCGCGACATTCGACAGGCAAACCGATTTCTGGATCGACATGCGGGACCCGTGGTCGATCACCCATGAGATGAACACCCCCGAAGACGGTTTTATTCGCGCGGAGCGCAGACTGCTCGCACGATTCGAGGGACTCATTTTTCCGCGTGCGGCGAAAGTCTTCGCTAATACGCGAGAATTCGCGGCAGCGTTGCGGGCTTCACAGCCGAATCTCAAAGTGGCGCACTTCCCGAATGGTATTGATTTGGAGCAGTTGCCCGCACGAGACCCTTCTGCGGTCGACCACGGGTCGATCGCGTACATAGGCACCTTGTACGCCGGTCGCACGCTCACCTCAGTTTTTGCGGCAATGCGGTCGATACTGGAGGTTCAACCAGCCACGGCGGGAGCGCTGAGGTTGACCGTTGCTGGTCCGCTGGAATCTCCGCATCGTGAGCGAATGCACGCGGATATCGAGGCGGCGGGTTTGACATCGGTCGTGAATGTCCTCGGCGTAATTCCTCGTGATCGCGCGCTACAGTTACTGAGTCGCGCTCATCTTGCTCTGGTGCTTGCGCAGGATCAACCATTGTGCGTTCCGGCGAAACTTTACGAGTGTGTCGGACTCGGCGTTCCGACGCTCGTGATCGCGGAGCCGCAAAGCGCCGCGGCGTGTGAAGCACGACGAATTGGCGCGATGACGGCCGACCCCGACGATGTCGGGGCTCTCAGCTCATTGTTCAGCGACATGCTCGCTGGCCGCGTTCCAAAGAAAATCGATCCCGCCCTGCCGATCTCGTACGAGGAGCTGGCGGCCGAAATGGATCGGCTGCTCGGCCAACGCGTGCCGCGGCTACGCCCGCAGACCGACGCCATCAGGAAAGCGCTGCCTCTCCAGCTCTAATGTCGTTCGAGTTCAAACGCGCAGACCCTCGAGCTATACGAGACGAGGTCGTCGATTTTTTCTGGAGTCACCATCGATGGCCGGGTGACACGCGCGAGGACTACCTCCGCATTTGGGATTGGCGTTACAGCGCACTGTCCGAAGGTCCGTCTCTATCATATCTCGCGAGGCTGAAAGAGACGGGTGAAGTCGTCGGACACATTGGTGTGTACCGTCGAAATTTCCGCATTGGCAGCACAGACATCAGTGTCTGCGTGCCAGGGAATCTTTTCGTTCACCCGGATTGGCAGCAGAACATTGTCGGCGTGCGTTTGCTCATGTTTCTGCGATCGCTAATTCAAGGGCGCGAGTTCGATCTGGTCCTTGGATTCGGCAACCAGGTCGCGAACGCGATGTTGCTCCGGCTTGGCTTCCGCGAGCTCGGAGCCATGCACTCGTACGTGGATGTTCGCGATGCGGGCTCTGTCCTGCGACGTCGCAAGCCGGCATTGGCGGTAATTGCTCCTCTCGTGAACGTGGGGTTTGCGGCGCGCCGATTGTTGGCGCGGAGGCGTGCCCGGCCCGACGCCGTATTGAGAGTCAGAAAGCTGGCCGCTGAGCACTTTGTCTCGCTCGATCGGTCCCACTGGGCGCCACCCGCTCGGCTCGTCGCATGCGAAAGCAACAGGTTCGTGATCGACCGCTACCTCAATGAGCCGCAGGCCGAACGGCATCTCTACGGCCTTTTCGATCCGCGAACCGACTCACTCGAAGCGTTCATCGTTACAGAGCCGGCGCCTCGAATCAAGATTTGGGATTGCCAGTCCAACCCGGCCACGATCGATTCCGTTTCCGCCATCGAGGCTCTGGCGTCCGCGCTCGATCGCGTGGAGACGGTGCTGGTGCCAACACAGCCTGAATCGCGGCTTGCCAGCGACCTGGTCGGCGCTGGCTTCCTCGACCGAGAAGCGACCGATCCAACTGAGGCAGGCACCTACCTCTCCGTGTATTCACTGCCGGACAATCCTTGTTCGGCGGTATTGAGCGACCCCGCCAATTGGGATATCTGGCTCGGAAGCCGCCACTACTAGACTTGCGATTCGTTGTGGCGAGTCTTCGACGAAACCGTTGCGCCACGATCGGCGGAGTTGGGCTCCATAGCCGATATGACCGCAGCGCGGCCGCTATTGTCGCGCACGCCGTTTGCTTCCGCGTGGTGACAGAATGCTAAATGAGGTCCGCGAGTTGTCAGCTCACCCCGAATTCCTGCCGGGTCACGGTGTACCCGGCCTCGTAAGCGTCATCATCCCCTGCTACAACCGGGCTGACATCGTCAGCGAGACGATCGATAGCGTGCTGGCGCAAAGCCATTCCAATTTCGAGATCATTCTCATCGACGACGGATCTACGGACAACACTCGGGAAGTGATCTCGTCTTACGACGACCGGCGGATAAGGTATTTCTACAAGTTCAACGGCGGACTTTCCGCCGCTCGCAATTCGGGACTGAGCGCAGCTCGGGGCGAGTTTATCGCATTTCTCGATTCGGACGATGTATGGGCGAGCTGGAAGCTGGCCGCACAATTCGAGATTTTTCGCCGACACCCGGAAGTTGGATTGGTCTGGTCCGACATGAGCACGTTCGCTAGCGCCGGCGAGATTCTCGCCGAGAGGCACCTCCGCACTTATTACTCTGCATACGACATCGTCGACTTCGACAGCGCGCACCTGCCTGTTGGAACTCTTTCAGATCTGATCAGCGATGCGCCATCAGCCTTGGCCGACTGCCCGTACTACATCGCCGACGTCTTCCATCACATGTTCAGCGGCAATCTCGTCCATCCGTCGACGGCGATAGTGCGCCGAGAGCGGCTCCGGAAGTCTGGTCCTTTCGAGCCGGAGATCACCGGTCTGGGTGCTGAGGATTACCACTTCTATTTCCGGATTTGTTCGCACGGGGCCGTTGCTTTTCTCGACTCCCCAACGACTTTGTATCGGGTCCATCCCGCGCAGCTCAGTACCTGCAACAGACTCCACGAGGCTCGGGGCAATCTCAACGTCGTCATGCATTGGATCGAGCGGCGGCCGCCGACGCTGCCGCAGCCAGTCATTCGAAGAAGTCTCGCCAATTCGCACGCATGGCTTGGCGCCGAGGAGTTGCATGCGGGCAATCCTCGCGCGGCGACTCATCATCTCTGGAAGAGTCTTCGCTTACACATAAAGCAGCCTTCGACACTGCTGCTCTTTTGCGTGAGCTTGCTGCCGTTAGGGTTGGCAGCCATGATGCGTGCGCTGAAGCGGACCGTGGTTATGGCGATAGCCCGCCCGGTCGCTGGTTTGGTGATCATGTTGGTCGATGAGCAGAGTCCGCTGTTCCAGCTGACCAATGTCGTCCAAACCGGGTCGGACCTGGCGTCGAGTTTCTGATGCCGCTGCATCACCTTCTCACACGAACGGCCCTGCTGATCATGGGACTCTGGGCTGGCGGCGGTTTTTTTCTTCTCGGCTACTGCGGGCTCCTCTACAACCGTTACGCCCCAAAGCCCGCCACCCGTGCTGCAACACACGTTGCTGCCGGTATTGCGCCGTATTCGGGAACTCGTGATGACATCATTTTTTCCGTCCGATCGGAGCTCCGGTCCTCGGCGGCACCACGGGATGTGCGCAACGCCCAGGCTTCACAAGCTGCGATCGCGCCCGGGGTACGGGCTGGGACTCCAATCCAGTTCCAGTACGCGGCGACCGCGGGGCTGGTCAGCGTCATTATTCCAACACATGACCGCGCGCGTATAATCGGACGTGCTGTTGAAAGCGCTCTTGCCCAGACCTACACTCATCTCGAGGTGGTCGTTGCGGACGATGGATCCTCTGACAACACCCGCGAGGTTGTAGAAGCATACGGATCACGCGTGATCTATGCGCGTCAGGCGAATGCGGGCGTCTCGGCCGCCCGAAATTTCGGAATGCGGAACGCTCGCGGGGAATTCATCGCCTTCCTCGACTCGGATGATGCATGGCAGCCCTGGAAAATCGAGGCGCAGATCAATGCCTTGACCCGGCATCCCGAAGCAGGTCTTGTGTGGACCGACATGGCCGCGATGGATGAGCGAGACCGGGTTCTCGACCAGCGATACTTACGCACGATGTATTCGGCGTACGAGGACGTGCACATCGAACAGGCTTTGCCGCAGGTTGACGTCCTTGGAGCGCTGAGCACGCGAGCACCGCAGCCATTCTGGTCCGCTGCCGTACGCGAAGGGGATCTCTCGAGTCGGATTCTTCTCGGCAATCTCGTGCACACCTCCACGGTTCTGTTCCGGCGGTCATGGTGTGAACGAACCGGCGGCTTCGACGAAAGTTTCGCGAGGGCAGGGGAGGACTACGAGTTCTACATCCGACTCTGTTCAGCGGGGCCCGTGGTTTTTATCGATGCACCGTCGACGCTGTATCGCATCGGAGTAGCCGATCAGCTGACGAGACCTTCTATGATTCTCGAGATCGCTCGTAACAACCTGCGAGCGATTGAACGGTGGGCGTCGAACGGTACGACCGAGGGCCAGTTACCGCCATCGCTCCTTCGCCGCCGCTTTGCCGAGTCGTTCGCGTGGGTTGGTGAGGCCGAGCTTGACGCAGGCCATCCACTGATTGCAGCTCGCCGCCTTTCGAAAAGCCTTGCACTGATGCCCGGCTTTGACAGGAGAGCCCTGCTCCTCGCTAGTTGCGTGCTTCCCTCCAGACTCCGTGACCGATTGCGCTCGGCGCGGGCCGCGATTCGCGCGAGTGCATCAGGCGGGACAGGCGGTGGATCAGCCGCCTGACAAAGATCCGCTGACCAAATTCCCGGTTTCGCCGTCTTCGCGTCTTCGTGACGTGGTATCCAGCGCTCGCTTCGCACGTATCCTCGAGGGTGCGTCGATCGGGATCGCAATGTGGTGCATTCTCCTCGCGCTACGCCTGCTCCCGGGGTTCACAGCCGATACGCCAGGAGTTCTGCTGTTCGCCGTTCTCGGAGCTGTAGTCAGCGCTACTCCGTTGCGAGCGGCGCTATTGGCGACTGTCGTCGTTGGGGTCGTGCTCATCCTGGTCGTCACTGAGACCTCGATCTCCAACGTGGTTGCCTCGCGATGGCTACGGGAAGATCGCTATCCGAACGCGGCCGTGGATGCCGCGGTCGCGTTGAGTGCGAGCGTAAATCCAAACGGCACGATGAGTAGCGAGGCGCTGGATAACGTGCTCACTGGGCTTGCCCTGGTGAGAGAAGGGAAAGCCAAAACCCTCGTAACCACGACGGTCGATGAGCGATTTCCGGGCGGACTCGTCTCGAGTCGACCCGATCAATCGCGAATCGTCGGTCTCTTTGGTGGCCAGGATAAGTGGCTGTCGACCCCACCGACGCAGTCTACTCGAAATGAAGCCATCAAATCAGCGCAAATCCTACTGACACGCGGAGTTCGACGGATAGCCGTGGTTACAGCGCCAATGCATACCCGCCGTGCGTGTTCCGCGTTCGAGGCTGTCGGCTTCGCGGTGACGTGCGTACCGGCACTGGCGCGGGCTCCAGGAGGCAAAGATCCTGGTCCTTGGCCGGCTGATCGCCTACGGGTGTTCGGCGACTGGGCGTATGAAATCGCGGCAACGTTTGAATACCGGAGCAGGGGCTGGCTCGCCCGATAGCCGCAACAGGAGAGTTGTTGCAACGATGCAACAGCGGCAGGATGGCGGCCGCTCGCGGCCGAAAAAGCCAACGCGTATTTGCCGGCTAACTCCATATCGGCGAGGATGTTATGCCGCGCGTTCCTTGTCTCAGCCGACGGGCTGAAGGCGGCGTCGCAATTGCACTCGGCGGGTCATTAAGCGCTCGGCCAACGCGCCTGCGCTGACCGCTTCGATTGCTCGGTCCCACGTCTCTCGGCGGTCGAGCGGCGACTCTCAAACAAATCCGATTCGATGAAAAATAGCACCGTTATGGAAACCACCCGCCCCGCTGGGCTGCTGCGCGTAGGAATCTTTGGAGCCGGCCAGATGGCGCAGCAACACGCTCGCGCGATTGCCCGACTCGGCGACTTCGCGAAGGTTACGGCGGTGGCCGATCCAAGTCCGGAAGCGCTGGAGCAAATGCAACGGATTGCACCCGGCACAACCACCTTCGCATCGTCCAGCGATCTCTTGCGATCCGCGTCGGTCGATGTAGTCCACATATGCACTCCTCCGAATACCCATGAGTTCCTAGCGGAGGCGGCGCTTGAAGCCGGGTGTCACGTGTACGTCGAGAAGCCGTTTGTCGAGACCGCGACCGCAGCTCGCCGCCTTGCTTCACTGGCCGATGAAATGGGTCTCAAGATTTGCGCTGGACACCAGCTCCTGTACGAGCCGCCGACCCGCCGCGCGCTGGACCTCCTTCCGGCTCTGGGTGAGCTCACGCATGTCGAAAGCTATTTCTCGTTCCGCGCCATGAAGCACAACCCGAGCGGTCGCGCTCCACTGCGCGCTGATTTACAACTGCTCGACATCCTGCCGCACCCCGTGTATTTGCTCCTGGAATTCCTGGAGCGCGCGGGAGAGGGAACTACAGAGCTGGCTGCCGTCGAGGTTGGACCGAGGGGAACCGTACACGCTCTCGTGCGTCGCGGCTCCGTGACGGGAACGCTCGTCGTCACGCTCGAGGGCCGCCCAGTCGAAAGCTATCTGCGATTGGTTGGCACCAACGGATCGGTGTACGCTGATTACGTGCGCAGCACGGTACAGAAAAACATCGGACCCGGAGCGTCGGGGATCGACAAGCTGATTTCGCCATATCGTCTTGCTCGGCAGCTCTTGACGGGAACGACCGCCGCGATGGGCAAGCGCTTTCTCAAGAAGCAGAGGAGCTACCCGGGCCTGGCGGAAATCTTTTCGGCACACTACGAGGCCATTCGCCGCGGCGGTCGTGATCCCGTAACGCGGTCCAATCTCGTCGAAACCGTTGCAATCTGTGAGCGAATCGGCGATGCACTCTCTGCTGCCTACCCGCTGCGCCAGTCGCCCAACGCACGAAACGGCTCGTCGCCGATTGTCGTGACCGGCGGGACGGGGTTTCTCGGGAAGGAAGTTGCGATGGCGCTGCTTGCCGCAGGCGAGGACGTCAGAGTAGTTGCGCGCCGCACACCGCCCGATTGGGAGAGAATTCCGAATGTGGACTACGTTGCGGTAGATATCTCGCAGCCGATCCAGCGTGACGTTCTTGCCGGCGCGAAAGCTCTGATTCACTGTGCCGCCGAGACAGCAGGCGGTTGGGATCAGCACCAGAAGAACTCGCTCGGCGCGACCCAGCATGTGCTAAAAGCTGCGGCGTCCGCAGGCGTGAGACGCGTGGTTCATGTAAGCAGCCTGTCGGCGCTCGCGGTACCGGCGCGCGGGCAAAGCATCAGCGAGGACACGACGATCGAGCCGAATTCCCGAAGCGGTGGACCCTACGCATGGGGGAAAATCGAATCCGAGCGTGCTGCGACAGCTTTGGCAGCGGAACTTGGCATCGATCTCCGGATCGTTCGTCCGTCAGCGCTGGTCGACTACCGGCAGTTCGATCCCCCAGGGCTCCTCGGCAAGCGACTCGGAAATATTTTTGTCGCCGTCGGAATGCCGCATCATCAGCTCGGTGTCGTCGACGTCGTTTTCTCGGCCCAAGTTCTGGCCTGGATGGTACGGCACTTTGACCGGGCGCCGCTGGTCCTCAACCTGTTTGAACCGGATTTGCCGACCAAGCGCGAGCTGCTTAGCCGCCTGCGCCGCACTAATCCAGACCTTACGGTCGTTTGGTTACCGCCGGTGGTTCTTTTCCCGTTATCGTGGTTTGCGACCGCCGTCCAGAAGCTGCTGCACCCGCGGCGTCCGGCTATCAGCGTCGCCAAGATCTTTGCCCCATTGCGTTACGACACGTCGCGCAGCGCAGCGCTCGCTCGTGTAATGCGGGCCGAGGCGTCGCAGCCATCGAACGGCGAAGCAAAGTCGGCCTCGACACCCGCTCACGATCGGCGCTCATCGGGGCCGCGGGCGCGTTACGAATCTCAGCTAACAGAAGTTGTCTGATGCGATGCGGGTTTGAACCTACTCAATGACGCAGCTGATATTCGAAGCCGCTTTGCTCAGCGCGGTTCTCCTTCTTTGGCTGCCGCTTCTTTCAGAGCTCCTGTGCCTGGTGACACGCCACACGGGGACGGGTCGCTCGCTTTCGTCGCCAGGCGCCGGACTGCCGAGACTCTTGTTCCTTGTACCCGCCCACGACGAAGAGCTGTTGATCGGTGGATGCGTGCGGTCGTTGCTGGACGTGAAGTTTCCGCGCGACAAGAGGCGCGTGATAGTCATTGCTGATAACTGCTCGGACGCAACAGGTCGAATCGCGCGAGAACAAGGCGCGGAGTGTTTCGAGCGCTCCGACGCCGCTTTTCCTGGAAAACCGCGTGCGATCGCGTGGGCGCTGAGTCAAATCGATCTTCACGAATGGGACGCCTGCGTCGTGGTGGATGCGGACAGCACGGTTGCACCGGAATTCGCGTCGGGAATCGCGGAACTCGCGCCGCTCAACGATATCGTATTCCAGGCAAACTTCGGTGTGCTCAACGAATTCGACGGTTGGCTCACCCGATTGGGTGGGCTCCTGAGCCGCTGCCGATACGACGTCACATATCCTCTGAAACAGTCGGCTGGTTTGAATTGCCCAATCACCGGAAACGGGATGGGATTTGGCGCCAATCTCCTGATTCGCGACGGGTGGCGGTCATTCTCTATTACTGAGGACTCGGAGCTGTACGCGATTTACACCGAGGCGGGGACACCAATTCGTCACGCCAGCAATGCGACTCTTTTTTCTCAGGAAGCTAGCTCGCTCCGGCAGGGAGCGGTTCAGCGACGCCGTTGGCTTGGAGGTCGATTGCGTGTCGTACGGGACTGGGGATGGCGCCTGATCCGCAGCCGCAATATCGGCTGGCACCAGAAAGTGGATGCGTTCGTTGAGCTCGGCCTTTCCAGTCCAGTGCTCCACCTGATCGCCGCCGTCTCGGTTGGCGTCATCGCGTTTGTCGCGCTTCCGACCGTGCGTGCCTGGCCAATTCTCGTTCTCGCTGGTGCGTCTCTCTCTGGTTTGGGAATAACGACCGTGATTGCAGTCTGGCATCATCCTCAACCTTGGAGAACGATCTTCTCGTTCGCGCTTCTTCCGCTTTATGCCGTTTGGCGGCTCGTCGTACTGATCGCGACTATGTTCACGCTGCGCGACAATACCTGGCGCCGGACAGCGCGCACGGCACCGCGCGTTCCGATTATCAACCCTAACTCTTGACCCGCTAACAAAATGTGCGGCGTGGCCGGCTTTTTTTCGCATGGTGATCGGAGCGCGGATGAGATGCAGGGCGTCGCGTCTCGGATGGCCGCCGCTCTGGTTCACCGCGGCCCCGATGATGGCGGGGTTTGGGTAGAGCCAGGGCGGCGGATCGCGCTGTCTTTTCGTCGCCTCTCGATCGTGGATCTCTCGATCGAAGGGCACCAGCCGATGCGTTCCGCGGGCGGTCGATTCACCATTGTTTTCAACGGCGAGGTTTACAACCACCGCGACCTTCGGCGTGAGCTCGAATCAATCGGTTGTGCCTTTCGCGGGCATTCCGACACCGAGGTAATTCTCGCCGCGTTCGAGCGCTGGGGGATCGAGCGTTCCGTTCGTCGCTTCATCGGAATGTTCGCGATCGCAGTTTGGGATGCTGAGCGCGAAGAGCTGTCTCTCATTCGTGATCGACTCGGCATCAAGCCACTCTTCGTATACCAGCGCGCGGGTCTGGTCAGTTTTGGTTCCGAGCTCAAGGCATTACTGGCGGGCCCGGAATTCGACCGGACACTAGACACAGCGGCGTTGACCGGCTATCTGCGCTATCTGTACGTTCCCGCACCGCACAGCATTTTCAAGTACGCGATCAAGCTTCTTCCCGGTCACATCCTGACCATCGCTGACCCCGCAGCGCCGTTGCCGTCCGCGCGATCATTCTGGTCCGCCGAAACCGTCGCCAGGGAAGGTCACGCGGATCAATTCGCCGGCAATGACGCAGAAGCCGTCGCCGAGCTCGAATCGATCCTTACTGACGCTGTTCGTCTCCGCATGCAGGCTGATGTTCCGCTCGGAGCGCTGCTCTCCGGCGGAATCGATTCCTCTACTGTCGTCGCGCTCATGCAGGCTTCGGCCGATCGACCAGTGAAGACGTTCACAATTGGATTCGATCAACACGAATTCGATGAAGCCGCTCACGCGCGCGCGATTGCCCTTCACCTTGGGACGGACCACACGGAGCTGCGGTTGTCGGGTGACGATGCTCTGGCGGTTATTCCGCGGCTGGCCGAGATGTTCGACGAGCCACTCGCGGATCCTTCGCAGATTCCGACGTTTCTGGTTTGCGAACTTGCGAGGCGTGAGGTAACCGTAGCTTTGACTGGCGATGGCGGCGACGAGCTTTTTGGAGGCTACAACCGTTACGTCAGCGGCGAGCGTCTGATCACCGAATTTCAGCGTTATCCTACACTGCTGCGCAGATTGTCCGCGTCTGGCGTTACAAGTCTCTCTCCTCGGGCCTGGAATCAGGTGCGCGACATCCTCCGGCCCGTCTTTCCGGTTGCGGGTCGCACCAGACTCCTCGGCGAGAAGCTGCACAAGATTGCAGGACTGCTGCGCGCGGATTCGACGTCTGGGATGTACCGCTCATTGCTGTCGGCATGGCAGGACCCGGAGAATCTCGTAATCGGTGAGCACGTTAATGGGATCCAGCACCCGGCGTTTGGCGGGGACGGTCTTCTCGGCCTCATGGAGCGCATGATGCTCGCCGACCAGCGGTCTTACCTGCCGGACGACCTTCTCGCGAAAGTCGATCGCGCGAGCATGGCCGTAAGTCTCGAAGCTCGCGTGCCGATCCTCGACCATCGTGTGGTTGAATTCTCATGGCGGCTTCCGCGACGCTTGAAAGTGCGCAACGGTCATGGCAAGTGGATCCTCAGACAGATCCTTTACAAGCACGTGCCGCGGGCATTGGTCGACCGCGAGAAAATGGGATTCTCCGTTCCGCTCGCGAAGTGGCTCGCCGGTCCGCTCAAGCATTGGGCAGGAGATCTTCTGCTCTCTGACTCGAGCAACGGGTTTCTTCGGAGTGAAGTCGTCCGTCGCGAGTGGGATCGCTTCCTGAGCGGCGAGACCGAGAATGCCGCGGGCCTATGGGCGTTGGCGATGTTTCGCGCATGGGAGACCCGCTGGCTGCGGCCGACGGAGTCCGCCGCGACCGAGTTCCGCGCGATGGTGCAATGACGATGACGATTGTCGCGCCTCCAGTTGATGCCGCCGCCATCGCGGTAGAGAGAGAGGGACTGGTTATCGGTGGCGCGCCCCATTCAGCGTCGCCCGCGGATTCGGCGACGCTAGATCGCTCGTTCGCCCGCGGTATCGCATGGGTAGGAAGCGTCAAGTGGATCGTGCAGCTGCTCACCTGGGCAACAACAATCGTCGTCGCGAGGATCCTCTCTCCGGCGGACTACGGCCTGCTCGCGATGGCGACTGTGCTACTGTCCTTTATTACGCTGCTCGGCGAATCCGGCATCGGCGTGACCGTGATCACCGTTCGCGAGATCACGGAAGAACAGACTGCGCAAATCAATGGCGCCGCGTTGCTGATGGGTGTTGGCTGTTTCGTCGTCGCTTGTCTTGCCGCCTATCCGGTGGGCGCTTTTTATCACGCCGCCGCGCTTCCACCGGTGATCATGACGATGAGTCTCACGCTCGTCATCTCTGCGTTTCGGGTGGTGCCAGGAGCGCTCCTGCAACGAGACCTTCGCTTTCCGCGTGTCGCCGGCATCGACGCGGGTCAGGGGATGCTGCAAGCAGTGACGACGGTGACGCTCGCGGTCCTTGGGTTCCGCTACTGGTCATTGGTCCTCGGAGCACTGCTTGGCGCGATTGTCGGCACCATTGCCACCGTTTCGGCCCGACCATATCCGCTCAGGCGCCCTCGGTGGGACACGCTGCGGCCGGTGCTGCCATTCACGCGCAACATGGTTACCGGCCGATTGTTCTGGTACGCGTATCAGAACTCTGATTTCATCGTTGCCGGAAAGCGACTTGGTGCCCTGGCACTCGGCGGCTACAGCTATGCGTGGACTCTCGCCAGCATGCCGGTCGATAAGATCAGCGCGCTCGTGACATCCGTCACGCCGTCGATCTTCTCTGCGGCGCAGCACGACATCCCAAGTCTTCGTCGGTATTTCCTGACCGTTACCGAGGGCCTCGCGGTGTTCGCATTTCCGCTCGCCGTCGGTCTCGCGCTCGTTGCCGGCGATTTTGTCCCGGTGGTCTTCGGACAGAGATGGCTGTTCATGATCGGTCCTCTGCAGGTCCTCGCCTTGTATACGACCGTTCGCACGATCTCACCGATAGCTTCCCAGGTTCTCGTCGTAACGGGCGATACCCGCTTTCTCATGTACATGGGTGGAGTCGGCGCGATCGTCCTTCCGATTGGTTTCTATATCGGCAGTCAGTGGGGAACAATCGGAATCGCGGTGGCCTGGACGATAGCGCACCCGATTGCCGTTTACATTCCGTTGAGCGTCCGGGTGTTTCGCCGATTAGAGCTGCGGCTCGGTAGCTATCTGACGGCGCTCTGGCCTGCAGTTTCAGGTTGTGTGTTGATGGGTTCCGCGGTATGGCTCGCTCGCGTGTCCGCGCCCACGGCATCAGCGTCGGGACTGCGCCTTGCCTTGGAGGTGACGGCTGGCGCCATGGCTTACGCCGCTTGTCTCCTTCTTTTCCATCGCGCCCGGGTTAGCGCGTTTATCGCCCTGTGGCGCCACTAGTCGCCATCGCGGGGGGCGAGAGATACTTTCCGCCGCACTGCGACCAGTACTGATAGTAGATCTGCGCGGCTCTGATCACGTAGCCGACATCGCGCATTCCCAGCCGGTAAATCCAGGTCGCCAAGCGTAGAAAGTGGCGCCCCAGTAGCGCGTCTGGAAAATCCGGAGCACGCAGGATCGAGGACGCCTGTCGGAGTAAATCACGGCGCCGGGCATCGCGCACTCTACCGATAAAGCCTTTCTCCCACTGGTATTCGAGCTCCTTCGGGATTGGAAGCGGGCAGGGCTCGTGACCGGGGTACGCCTGCCACGGCACGGAGAGGACCACTTCCGGAAAACACCGTAGCCAGTCCATGTAGAAACCGTGGCCCAGGCATTCGTCGACTGGAACGGCGATAACGGACGCGACGAAGTCGCTATCGAAAAAGGGCAGATGCAACTCAAGCCGATCCAGATCGATCGACTCGAAATGGGCGGCCAGGTGACGGTGCTGATCGTTCAACATCATCACCAGGTGCAGGCGTCTGCCCGGATCGGCGCAATGGATATCCGCGAACTCCTCCATTAATCCCGTAAGCGGGACGCTCGAGAGCGCGTCGCGCAGCTCCGCTCGAAGCAGCCGGCGAGGGACCTCGCCTCCCCAACCATTCATGTAAAGTTGCATCGCAGCTTCGGGCTGTCCGGCGCGCGCCAGCTCGACCATCTCGCGATTCATGTACACATGTCCGAGCGTGACGCTGCCTCCGTCGCCCGACCAGACGAGGCCTGGCCTTTCGGCGGGCTGAGTGGCGCCCCCGTCCGAAGCGCTCCATGCATCCGCCATGATCTTCGCCGATACCTGCCGACCGAGTTTTCTGGGACGCTCCGTATGGGCTGTGCCGACACTTCGGGCGAAGTCGGCGCCAAATACCTGATCCTGGGTGCCAGTCAACGAAAAGTTGAACGTATGAACGTGCAATCTGCGCTGCACCAGCGCGCTCACTATGGCTCGCGAGTCTAATCCTCCACTCAGGAATGCGGCTGTCGTCGAGTCTTGACCGCTGCGCAAAGCAACTGCGTCCGCAAACACATCATACGAGTTGCGCGCAAGCTCTCGAGTCGGTCGGTCCGACGTTCCTACGTCATCCCACCGCCAATACTGCTCTCGAGCGGAGGATTCTCCATCGACTCGCAGCACTTCGGCGGCTTTCAAGAGAGCTACGGAAGCGAATGGCGTCCGATCGCTGAGCGGGTACTCGAGTGAAAACGTCTCAGTAACGCCGCGGACATCCATCACTTTTGGCACTTCACGCAGCTCCTCGAGAATCCGGAGAGCAGTGGCGAAGATCAGGTAGCGCTCACCCAGCCAATAGTAAATCGGCCGAATTCCCAACTTGTCGGTCGCAAGTGTCAGGACACCCGATTCGGATTGGTAGTGAGCGGTGCAGAAAACGCCGCGCGCCCGCTTCAGGATTCGCGAATCATTCCGGCTGAAGGCTTGGTGCAGCTCTTCGAGGTCGACTTTGCGAGTGCGTCCCTTACCATCGTCATGTGCAAGCAGGGGCTCGCCGGCCATGAGAGAAACGCCGTTCGAGTCGATCCGAAAGGCCGGAGAACCGAACGCGCCCACGTCGGCCTTCACCAGAAAGCACCGCGTGTCTCGGAAACTCTGGATTTGCTCGTCGGGCTGGCGAGAGAGAGCCCTTCGAAGTGACTCGCAAACTCCGTCAGGCACACGTTCGCTGCTGTTACGGCTGTAGATGCCGGCCAAGAGAGTCATCGATCTCGACTCAGTTGTGGCTGGCGAGCGCAGCTATCACGCGCTCTCCCGCGTGACCGTCCCATCCCTCGGGGCACGGCACTTTCTCCGGCCGGGAAATGCGTTCAAGTTCGGCGACGATGTCAGCGGGATCTGGCACGAGACGGTTTGTGCCTTCGGTAATCGTGATGGGTCGCTCCGTATTCGGACGTATCGTCAGACAGGGAATTCCGAGCGCCGTAGTTTCCTCCTGGAGGCCTCCGGAGTCCGTCACGACCGCGAACGCGTGTTCGACCAGGTCCAGCATTTCCAGATAACCGACCGGCTCGAGCAGGTGGACGCGATCGAGTTTCAACCCCGCCTCGGCGAGGCGCTGCCGCGTGCGTGGGTGCGCCGGGAACACCACATCTCGCTCGAGGGCAATTTCGCTGAGCACGCTCGCGAGAGCGCCGATCCGTTTTGGATCGTCGACGTTAGACGGTCGGTGCAGGGTAACGACAATCGCTGACCCGTTCACGCCGATCTTTTCACGAAATCGTGTCGCGCGAGCGGCAGGCAGAGAGTAGAACAAGCTGTCGATCATCACATTGCCTACGAACGCGATCTCTTCATCGGGCTCGCCCTCGGCGCGAAGCTGCGC
>DASWDV010000236.1:0-6328 GCA_036395075.1 Gemmatimonadaceae bacterium
CTTCGACAGCATCGGCCTGGATATCGGATTGCGACACGTACAGCGGCTGCACGGACGTCGATGTGTGATTGATGCTGAGTGGCATCGAAACGCCCAGGGATGCGGGCAGGAGCTTCTCCAGATGGAAGGCGGAGCTCATGTCCCAATTGTTGTCGGTAAGAAACGTCGGCTGCTCGGCCAGCTGTCTGAAATTGGGATCGCGCTTACTCGCGTTGATGCGGATGTCGGCGAAATCGCTGGCGACAATCGTAAGGCCGGTCTGGGCCGCAAAACCCGCGACGTTGACGACGCCGGCGAGCCGGATGTCGTCGACCCACACCTCGAGCGTGTCGGACGGGAGAACGGGACTGACGCCCGGGGGAACAGGAAGGCGGATCATGCCGACCGCGAGCTCCTGGACCGCGGCGAGGTTGGGCGGGCTCACGCCGGGATCGAGCGTGTAGACGATGTAGCCATCGTCGCAAGCTGCATAGCGTGAACTGGCCGTCACTCCCGGTGGAAGGGGAGTGTTCGCGATAAGTACCGAATCCAGGCCGGTGCAGGTGTTACGCTGCTTCCCCTGCAGATACGCGTTTTGAATTTGCGCCCTCAGCGCGAACAATCGCGCGAAATTCACCGTTATCTCGGGCAGCCAGGCCACCTTCGTCGCGCCCGAGTTGATGGGCGTGCGATACATGTAAAAATTGTTCTGGTCGCGCGCGATCTTCACGTAGAACTGGAGCTCGCCGTCCTCTCCCCAGCCGCTGCTGACTCCACGGGCCCAGAGCCGAAGCTCCTTGTAGCTCATGAAGTTTTTTTCGCCTTCGGGGAAGCGGTAATAGGACTCGGCGCGATCGAGCACTGCGAGATCGGTAGCGGAGAGTCGCAGCGAACGCTCGTTGATCTGGACGCGGCCTGGCTGGTACGCGACCGTCTTGCTCGTTGGAGCGTCGGTCACTCCGGGCGGAGACTCATAATTGATTCCGTTTCTTGCGCCTTTGTCCTGCGTGCCTACGACTGAAGACTGGACCGCGCCAGTCGATGTCTGATCGTCGGCGATTCCGCGAAGCGTCTTGTCGCTCACCTTTAGCCATGGAGCGCCCGTCAGCCGAAGTCGAGCGAGCGGGACGGTGCTGAATTCGTCGTCGCCCAGGCCGTCACCGGAGATCATCGTGATACGCAACGCGTGCGCGCGCCGAAGCAAGGGGTGTCCGAGGGAGTCGTTCGGAGTACGAAACGGGATTCGGAAAAAGACCCAGCAAACGTTGTCGCGCGGTCCGCGGGGTTGTCCCGTAAGCTGCGGGGGTGGACCGCACTCGCCGGTGCGAGTGAATTTTGACGGATCGGCGAGGTTCACGATGTAGCGCTGCCACTGTTCCTGATCGCGATCCGCGGTAGTGAGGTTGAGAACGTTGTCCGCGTCGATGTCTTCTTCATCGAGTCTGTTGTTGTGGACAGTGCAGTTGGTCTTGGAGTCGCCAAGCACCTGACGAAGACCATATCCGCCGCGGCAGATGCGGGCGAAGCGGAAGGTCGTGTATGACGCTGGCTGGCCAGGTATGGTGTCGTATACCACGACCAGACTGTCCATGACGTCGCCGGGAAGACCGTTGTCATTGCTCGATACGTTGAACGCACGGGAGAAAGGATCACGCTCGCTGTTCAACGTATCGAGCCCCTCGATTTTTTTTCCGCGATACGTCGTGTCGAGGACGCCGGCGGTCGCGCTCTGGCGGACGATCAAGGTGTCAGGCCCAAAGGCGACCGAGTTTTCGGAGATGTCTCCGAAGTCGAAGACCAACGTCGGATTCTTGGAGATCGAGGTGATTGGAATCTGCGCCCAGAACTCGAGGTTCTCGGCGCGAGAAATATCGGCGCCGCCCGGACTGAGGATCGTGCGCACCGAGCGCCAGCGGCGACCGGTCGGGGCGTTGGGAACTGTCCAGTGGAACACCCCGACGTTATCGATCTGGCCACCGATCGCGAGCGGATAGAGCGTGAGCCACAGCAGTGGCTCCGGCCCGGCGATACCGGTCCCGCTCAACGCCGTCAGCGTGTCGATCTGGTCGATCCGGTAACGAACCGCGCGATCGTCGGCGTCGACGCCGTTGCTCTGCCACGCCAGGGTCGTTGCGCGATTCAGATCGAATACCGTGGGACCGAAGCGCGCGGGAATCGTCGTTCCCAACGCCGGCTGGCTGCTGAAATACCATTGCGGATCCGTCAGCACAATTGGAAATCCGCCCTCCCCTTCGAAGGACTCGAGGTAAGCCTGCTGCGACGCGTTAGTCTGGGGGCGGCTCGCTGCCAGCTCAGCGGAAAACGCAACGTGCGAAGGAATTGTCGACGGCCCGAAGGGAAGCCTGGAGACGAGCTGCGTCAACGGGTCGGCGTCGAAGTTGAAGAGAGCACTCACCCCCGCGACCAACGACGCGGCGGGCTCGAATCCCAAAGGCGGGCGCGTAAAGTTGGTGCGTTGGCTCTGCGAGATAGCGGTGAAGTTGATCTGGCCGTTTGTGAGCGGGAATTCGGCGGTCGCGCCGAAGATGGACGTCGGCGTCTCTTCGAAGACCGGATTCTCCTCGTACTGCACTGTGACCTGGCGCGGGCGCGGGAAAAGCGTGTCCGGCCGGTTGAAGGAGACGCGACCGAGATCGTAGTCGACCGAATAATCAGTTCCGCGGGTGAGCGGAATGCCGTCGACGAGCAGGCGCTCCGAGTTCGGACGAATCTGTACGGTACCCAACATCAGCGCGCCACCATCGCCGCTTCCCTCCGACTGCGCCCGGACACGGACGTGGTAGACAGCTTCGGGCCGCTGCGCAGAGCGGACATACTCCGGCGGCGTAGTATAGATCGTGTCGTTGGTCGGGTTGCCGCCAACGGCGAGTCCGCTGGATGCGAAAGGCTTTGCCGATGGAAATATCAGGAATTGATCGCGGATCGTGTGCGCTCCTGGTGAGCCAAGACTCAACTCGAAATTCGGATCGCTTGGTCGCGGCCAGATGCGGTTCTCGAGGTCGAAGCTCGAGCTGTTGGTCGATTGCGCGAGGCCGAACAACTTGAGATAGGTGTCGGCATTGCCGGCGAGCGGCTTCTCCTGATCCTCGCTGCTTCCGGTGACGATCTTGAGCGTGACGCTCTGTCGGCGGAGGTCGGGCCCGCCAAGGCGGTAGACGCTTCTGATTTCGCGATCGAACGCTGGATCGCCGGGCTGGACATTCGGATCCCAGATCAGATTGGCAAACTGCTCGCGGGTTGGCGTGTAGGCGAGGTCCGGTGTGCCTCCGGTCGTCGTGAAGGTCGTGTCGCGGCCATTGATGCGAACGCGGTAAGCAACGACGAGCCGCTCGTTGTTGAGGGCGAGCGGGCGCACGAGTGCCACCCAGAGAAGAGACGGGTCCGCATAGTAGTCGACGCCTTCACGGAGATATTCATAAACCTGACCCCGTCTCGAGCGTGGGTTTCCGATCAGGCGAAACTGCGGACCGTTGGGATTGGGAGGCTGTCCGCCGATGAGCAGCCGGTAAAGAAAAATTTTCGTCGGACGCAGCGTATCCGGCATCGACGCCGAGAGCGCCGCCATTCGCCGCGTGTCGAGGATATCGATGTTCGGATACACGGCTCCGAACAACTTCGGATCGACGGTGAAGAAGAAGCGGCGCGGCTCGAACTGATAGTCCTCGATCTTCCGGTCGATCGCTTGCAGCGTGCGATCGCCGACGGTAAAGACCCGATCGCGAACAATGTTTCCCTTCTGCTGAGCGAGAATCGTTTTCAGGCGCATCGACCCAAGCTTGGTAACAGCCTGGATCCCGTAGTTGCCGCTCGGAATGCCGGCAGTGATGTAACGGGAAGCAGGAGGTTGGAACGTTACGTTGCCGACCTCGAGACGCTGTAGGAACTCGCTGCCCTTCCCTTCGTAGTAGATCGAGATGTTGTTGGAGGCGTCGAACTCGCGCTGGGTATCGTAGTCGAGATTCACGTGGACACGGTCGGCGATGATGCCGCCCGACTTGGCGGCGAATTGGAAATCGACAAGTGGTTCGAAAGCGCTCCGACAATTGGCTACCGGATCAAAGAAGAACACCGACGAGCAGAGCGCGCTCTGGTTTTTTTCGCCGCGAAACTCGAGACGCCCGTCGAGCTGCAGTCCGAGATCGGCGTATTCGCCGAGTATCGGAACTGGCTTGGGTGTGACTGTCGGTTTTGGCTTCGGCGGAAGGGCGCCAGGATAGCTTGGCGTCGGCGTCGCCGTGGCAAAATTGCTCGTCGCGACCTGTCCCCAAACCGCTTCGAGGATGGTGCGCATGTTCTGCTGAAACGCCGTCGCGCGCGCTGCATCGATCTGCGCTTGTGCCTGACGAAAGGATTCTCTATCTCCGCGCGAAAGCACCGAGGGGAGAATCAGGGGAAGCGTGTCGCGTCCAAGCCGCAGCCTTATCCCGGGAGCGCCAGGCGTCCCAGTGGGCGGAGTAGTCGGCGGTGCAGGAGTGGTCTTAACGGTGGTGTCTCGGGGATCCTGTGCATGCGCTGTCCGATTGGCGACGAAGAGCAGAGCAACCGCGACAAGCCCGAGCGTAAGGCCGCCTGAGCAGCAACGGGCGCGACGCGTGGAACTCGTTGTCTGCGTGTCGCTTACCCGCGAGCGCACGGTATATTTCACCCCGTGAAGATACTGCACCGCTACGTTCTAAAGGAACATCTGGGGCCGCTGATCTTTGCTCTCACAGCGCTCACCTCGATACTCCTGCTGCAGTATATCGGCAAGCATTTCGGCGAGCTGGTCGGTAAAGGGCTGCCCCCGTTCGTGATAGCCGAATTTTTTGGACTGTCGATACCACTGACAGTGGCGCTGACTCTGCCGATGGCAGTGCTCGTCGCGACATTGTACGCCTTCAGTCGGCTGGCCGCCGAAAACGAAATCACCGCCCTCAAGGCCAGCGGCGTGGGTCTCGGTAGCGTGATCAGGCCGGTTCTCTGGGCGGCGCTCGGCGTGACGATCGTCATGATCGGATTCAACGACCAGGTCCTGCCGAGATCCAATCATCGATTGGCGGTGCTGCAGCGCGACATCGCGCAGACGAAGCCGACGTTCGGCTTGCGCGAACAGGTGATCAACGAAGTCATTCCGGGCAAGTTCTATCTGCGCGCCGGACACCTCGACGAAGCATCGAATCTGATGCGAGAGGTAACCATCTACGACATGGCTGATCCGACGCGGCGCCGAACCATCTACGCCGACAGCGGCAATATGAGCATGAGCAAAGGATTGACGGACCTCGAGCTCACTCTCTACAACGGCAACATGCAGGACGTTCCGACGGTCACCCCTGACGAATTGCAACGCCTGTATTTTCGGGTCGATCTCATTCGCGTACGCGGCGTCGGAAACCAGTTTCAGAAAACCAGTACGGACTCATACAAGAGCGACCGCGAGATGACGGTGTGCGAGATGCAAGCGGCACAAGACCAGGCGCGCAGAGAGCACGAGATGTCGCGGAAGGAGTTCGAGCGGAGGGTTGCGGCGCTCACGAAAGCAAAAGCGAAGTTGAGCAAGGAGATCGTGAACACAGAAACGAGCGCTCGCTGGGACATCGGGTTGGGTCGGTTGTACTGCAACGCCGTGGCGTTATTCATCCCGAAGGCAGCAAAAGCGCAGGCCGTGACCAGACCGGCGAAAGGAGCCGTGAGTCAGAGTGCGTCGTCGTCGACGAGCGCCTCTTCGAGCGCGACCAAGCTTCCGCCCGGCCGGCTGGGATCCAAGGCCTTCTACAGCGACTCGACTACAGGAGTCGTGGCGGGAGCGATACCAAATTCCGCCGAGCTCGCGGCGATCGAAGTGTTGCGAATAAGGCTGCAGGACAGCGCGCAACTCATGAACTCGTACGGCGTCGAGATCCACAAAAAATTCGCGCTCGCTGTCGCCTGCTTCGTATTCGTCCTGTTGGGCGCCCCCATCGCGCTGAGATTTCCGCGCGGAGGCGTAGGCCTCACGATCGGGGTAAGCCTGCTGGTGTTCGCGTTGTATTACATCTGCCTGATCGCTGGTGAATCGATCGCGAAGCGCGGATTGATGCCCGCTGTGGTCTCGATGTGGATGGCGAACGTCATTTTCGCGCTGATCGCGCTATGGATGCTCGCGAAGATCGGACAGGAAGGAACGACGGCGCGCGGCGGCGACATGTCAGAGATGATCGGCGCAATCAAGGGCTCGATACGCTCGAAGATCGGCTGGAAGAATCGACGAAGTCGGCGGGAGAGAGTAGCCGCTTGACAAGAATGGTGCGGGCCCTCGACCGCTACGTATTTGTCGAATTCTGGAAGATCTTCGTGACGACGGCGCTGG
>DASWDV010000237.1:0-17722 GCA_036395075.1 Gemmatimonadaceae bacterium
TGTCACTGCCGCGGTGCCGCTCGCTGTCGACACCCGCAGCGGCGATCAGCGGTTTAAGCAGGACCAATATCACGGCGCGCCGACGAACACTACTTCGCAGATTCTCCAGCAGTCTATCGCGGGAGCCGCACGCGCGCCGACCGGGGAGGTCCACATCCGCGGTCAACACGCCGAGTACACCTACTATGTCGATGGCGTCCCCGTCCCGGCCGGAATTTCGGGAAGCCTGAACGAGCTGTTCGAGCCGGCCGTTGTCAACGAGATCGATTTCATCACCGGCGGCTGGGACGCAGAGTATGGAAACAAGAACACGGCGATTGTTAACATCACGACACGAATTCCCGCCGGGGGTCTTCATTACCAGTTGTCGGGATTTGCCGGCGATTACAACACGTACGGTCAGGGCCTCAGCGCCAGCACCAATGCCGGAAAGTTGGGTTACTTCTTTTCGGGGTCACATCAGACGACCGACATGAGACGCGAGCCGGTGATCCTGGACCCGACCACGAATGAAGTCCAGAACTTCCACAATCACGGTGAGGATTGGTACGGGTTCGGAAAGATGCAGTACACGCCGGGCCTGAGCGACGTCGTTACCCTCGAAGGAAATCTGTCCCAGACCAAATTCCAGGTTCCGTTCGATACAACCGGCAACGCACAATTCGATGACAAGCAGCGCGACATCAACAGCTTCGTGAACTTCGGCTGGAGACATCAGTTCGCCGGTCCGGAGTACGCTGGAGGCGGAAATGCCGCCAACGCGGGAGGGGCGCCAGAGCTTTTCGTCGGGCTGTTCTATAGACACGGGGGCCTTCGCTACACGCCGGGCGCCAACGATCAACCGCAATTCATTTTCTTCCCGGACACGACGCTCTACAACATTCGCGAAAACAGAAACTTCAACACGCTTGGCGTGAAAGCGGACTATTCGATTCATCCGGCTCGGGAGTTGGAGTTCAAGTTTGGAACGTTGTCCAGCTTCACTCGCGGTCTGGAAGACTTTTCGACAGCCAACGCAACCGGAAACCCCGGTCCTGCGTCGAACTCCGCGCTCAAGGGATGGGACGCAGGTGGTTACGCGCAGGTGGCGTACTCACCGGTGGAACAGTTCGAGATTCGAACCGGATTGCGTTACGACGCCCACAATGCTCCGTTCGCGGGAACGCAATCGCAATGGAGTCCGCGCGTGAGACTCAATTTCTACCCCAACTCAGCAAACACGCTGTACCTGTACTATGGGCGCCTTTTTCTTCCCACCAATGTCGAAGACCTCCGAGCAATCACCAGTGTGGCGCAGGGGGGAGTCACCGCGGAACCGACGCTTCCGGAGCGAGACCATTTTTACGAGGCAGGATACGTTCACCGCTTTCCATTTGGGTTGGTCTCGAAATTCGCCGGATATTACAAGCCGGGAAACCCAGGCATTGACGACAACACAGTTCCCGGATCTGCGATCGTTACCTCTGTCAACATCGCCAAGGTCAAGGTCACCGGCATCGAGACGGTGCAGGAGATACGCCCTCCAGGGCCGTTCTCAGCGTACCTCAACGTCTCGATCAATCACGCCTACGGGCACGGACCGATCACCGGCGGTTTCTTCCCGGCCGATGAGCCGCAGGGATTTTTCGATCTCGATCACGACCAGAGGTTGAGCGTTCTTGGGTCTGGCACGTATTCTCTGAAGCAGGCGTATTTCGGCTTGACCGGTATCTACGGATCCGGTTTAACCAACGGCGTTGACCCGGCCGATTGCAACTGTGCTTATGGCACTGGTCTTCTCGATTTCAACAAAGGCATCAAGGTGAAGCCGAGCTTCATTCTCAACGGAAGCACTGGCATTTCGTTTCCATTCGGCCGCGCTCTGATCCGCCCCGAGTTCTATGTCGATAACATCCTGGACAAGAAGTACCTGCTGAAGGGCGCATTTTTCAGCGGGGCGTCGGTCGGCAGGCCGCGGATGTTTCAGTTTCGTATCAACATCGCGCGATAGACCAGACATTCCCTGCGGCTCGTCGTTTCGGCCGCAGGGAATTTGTGCGCAGAGATGGGTGGCCGGCTCCTCTATGCTCGCCTGGCGGACGTAAAGATCCCAACGATTGCCAGCAACAACCCTGACGCGACTACGATCGCAGCGCCCGTTGGAAGATCCATTTTGTACGACGCCCATAATCCGATAAGACTTGCTGCCGCGGCGACGCCCCAGCCTATCGCCAATCGCTTCATCCAGTCGGTTGCCAGCATCGTCCCACAGACAGCGGGGACAATCAAATAGGCAAAAGTGAGCAGCACTCCCCCGAGTCGTACAAAACTCACGACTACGAGAGCGAAGGCAGCGTAAAAGAGAAAATCCCAGAGTCGGACGCGCACCCCTTCGGTGAATGCCCGTTCCGGATCGGACGAGATGAGAACGAACCGCTTGTGAAAACCGCCGTAAAAAGCGCCGAGCGCCGCGAAGACCAGCACTCGCTGACCGATATCACCCTTCGTCACGTTCAGAATGTCGCCGGTGAGAAGGTGCTCGAGCTCTTCCTTGCCTCCCGCGACGCGACTCAGGAGAAGAATCACCGCCGCTGCAGCGACGACGAACGTGATGCCGATGACCGCTTCCTGCGGAACGGCGGCCTTATTGGTGTTGCGAGTCCAGCTGAAGAACGCGGCGCCGAGGAACGTCACAGCCAGGGAGATCCAGAAAGTGATGCGGTCATCGAAATGGTATCCCATCAACAACGCGACGCAGGTGCCGAGTGTAGCCACCTGCGCCAGCGCGAGATCGACGAAAATGACTTCGCGTCTCACTACGTGGAGCCCGAGGTAAACCAGGAGGGGCGGAAAAAGCAGGCAGGCCACGAAGGGCCACTTCATTACTTCCCATGCTATCTGCCAGTCCGCACTCATTTCTGGGCTCCGAGCCCCGTGGCCAGTGAACGCACGAGGTTATCCACCATGTCGAAATACGTCGTGGTATTGCGGAGAGCACCGGGTTGCTGAGGAGTGTCGAGGACTGACGCGCCGGTCTGACGTGCGACGGTCTCCGCAGTCTTTCGGTTTTGGAACGGCTGCACGAGAATGACCTTGGCGTTGGCCCGTTTCATTTCTCCAATTACCTGCGCGAGATGCGAAGGGGAAGGAGCGATTCCCGGCTTCGGCTCCAACTCGTCGACGATGGTGAGCCCAAAGCGCTGCGCCAGGTAAATAAAATCCCTGTGGTAAGTGACGATCTTGGCGCCGCGGTAGGGAGCCAGCTGCCTCTGCCACTCGGCGAGCTTTGTGTCGATCCTGGTGTTGAATCGAGCGAGGTTGGCGTTGTATGTCGCAGCGTTCTTTGGATCGATCTGCCCGAAATGGCTAGCGATGTTTCGAGCGACAATCTTGGCGCTCACGGGATCGACCATGAAGTGCGGATTGCCCAACGAGTGAATGTCTCCCTTGGAGCGATCGAAGCTCGTCGGAATCTCGAGCAGTCTGATTCCCTCGGAGGCGACGATACGACCCGGCGCACCGGAGTTGATTTTTCCATTGCGAGCGTTCTCCAGCAACGGCGGCAGCCATCCCAGCTCGAGCTCGGCTCCGCCTTCAATCAGCGCATCGGCGCGATTGAGCGTCACGATGAAGCTCGGCTTCGCGTCAACGAAGTGCGGATCTTCGGTTGGCTTGGCCAGGGCCACCACGTTTACGCGGTCGCCGCCGATTTCCCTCGCCACCGACGCGAGATCGGGCGTAGTAGCGACAACGCGGAGCTGGGCGGTCGAGCGTGAGGCTGCGCTCGCGATTCCTATCAGCGCGAGCACGGCAGTCTTATAAAAGTTCGTGAGTCTCATTGTCTTTTGTCTGCGGTTAAGAATTAGAATTTGTGTGCGGCGTGGGCACCGATCAGAAATTCGAGCTGGAACCAGAGCGAATGATCTGTGCCAAGTGCCTTGCGATCGTCGAAGTTGTATTGCACCCGAATTTTCGAAAACTCGGTGGGATACCAGGTAAAATTTGGAGACCACCGGGATTGATCTCGACGCAGCTCCGACGCGAACGTGGATTGATTCCCGCGCGCGAATTCGCCACGCAGCCCGGCGACGATCCGTGGTTTAATACCCCACAAAACCTGCGCGTATGCGCCGTTGTCCTTCAGGACTTCGCTCGGCAGGATGAGCGCTGGATTGGCTTCGGCAAGTCGTTGCGCCGCGTCGTAGTGCCGCCAAAGCGCCTCGGTCTGCAGCGACAGAAACGGAAAGCCAGCCTCAGCGGCCGCTGCTTTCCATTTCCAGTAGAGGTCGGCTCCGTAGATCTGGGTTTTTGCGGACGGGCCGGAGTTATTCGGACCGAACGCCGCCGACGCGCCCAGCACGACGGTCTGTGTCTCCGTGAGATCGAACGACGTGTTTATGCGCGGCGCTATCAGCAAGTCCGACGCGTGCTGGACCTGCCGATCGTCGACGACGCCGCCATGAATCTCCGGTGAGTCGGGAGAGCGAAAGCTGGATGTCGTTCCCCCAGTGGCATTCGCAACCGTGACGAGAGCCTCTGTATAGAACGGAGTCGGAAGCAGCCACGACAACCTGACCCCCTGACTGCGCAACCCATCAGGACCGAACATCCTGTTCAGTACGAGTGGCGCATCGAGAAATGACCAGGCATGCGGGTGTTGCGGATTCTGACGTCCGAATTCGGTGAAGAACTGTCCGAACTTGATTTGCAAATTGGCTGGAAGGGACGTCGTCAGCCCGTAAGCCTCCTCGAGCTCGATGCCAGTCTCGCCGGCGGAGTCGATCTTGAGAACGATGTTGCTAAAGCCCTTGAAGTACGGGTCCACGTTCCCGTCGAGGGAAATCTCCGCGTTCGGCATGGTAAAGCCGTTGACCTTCGGATCATGGTCGCCCCGTTCGATCGCACCGATGTCGTGCGCGGTTGACCAACCGCCATCCGTCAATGCGACGAAGCCGATATTCATGTAGGAGCCGGTTGCACGTGGCCCCTGCGAGCTGACCGCACTGCTGGTGTCGGCACCCGGGGCTCCGAGCTCCTTCTCCAGCTGCTTTACCAGCGCGATCGAGTCAGCTCGGGCGATGCTGTCCGCGCGAGCGATTGAATCCTGTTTGGATTTCGGTGGCTTGACTTGCGCAAGCGCGACACCGGGCGCAGCAAGCGCAACGGCGCAGATCAACAAACCGAGTCTGATTTGAGATTTTTTTACCGCGCGCTCGAAAGGTGAGAGCGCGATCGTCGACTGCCTTGAGTACATGAGATCCCCAGAAAAATGTCTGACGGCTAACCGGCTAGTTCAGACTTCTCTGGGTGGCGCTCGGCAGGAGTTAGGTAGGAGTTGTGGATCCGTCAGCCGGTGCGCCCACGGGCTCGACAGAACCAGGGACGCGATCGTGGCGCCCGAGACTGGAACGAATGAGTTCACAGCTCCATGGAGCGAGAGCGTCGCACAAGCGGCACATGTCGCAGCGTTGTGCCCATGATGCAAGGCAATGCCGCTTCGCTCCACGTGCGCGTTGGCGCTGGATTCTTCCCGCGAAAGAGCGAGTGAAGCGCCGAATATCCCGAGCTGACCGACGACAGCCAACAAGGCTGCGCACAGACGCAGCCGCCACATATGAGCTCGAGGCACCGCCAGAACACTGATCATTTCGACGTAAAGTACCCTGTAGTGGCCCAAAGGGTAGCACTAGTATCGCACGCGTGGCAATTTTCCACGTTCAATGAAGCGTGAAGATGCCCTCGACTACCACGCGTCCGGCCGACCCGGAAAGATCGCGGTAGTACCAACCAAGCCGCTCAACAACCAGCGCGATCTCGCACTCGCCTACTCCCCGGGAGTGGCGCTGCCCTGCCTCGAGATCGAGTCGAATCCGGAGGACGTCTACAAGTACACCGCGAAGGGCAACCTCGTTGCCGTCGTCACCAACGGCACCGCCGTGCTCGGGCTCGGCAACATCGGCGCGCTCGCCAGCAAGCCGGTGATGGAGGGCAAGTCAAATCTCTTCAAGCAGTTCGCTGATCTCGATGTGTTCGACCTCGAGGTCGGCTCGGAGAATCCCGACGACGTCATCAAGTTCTGCCAGCTTCTCGAGCCAACCGTCGGCGGAATCAACCTCGAGGACATCCGCGCGCCCGACTGCTTCTACATAGAAGAGACGCTGCGGGAGACGATGAAGATCCCCGTCTTCCACGACGATCAGCACGGGACGGCGATCATCTCCGGCGCGGCGCTGCTCAACGCCCTCGAGATCGCTGGAAAGAAAATCGGAAAGGTGCGCATCGTGTTTTCCGGAGCCGGAGCGGCAGCGATCTCGACCGCCGAGCACTACGTGCGACTCGGAGTTCCACGCGAGAACATTCTGCTGACTGACCGTCAGGGAGTGATTTACGAGGGCCGTCCTGGAGAGCTGGATCGCTACAAAGCGAAGTTCGCAAACAAGACAAAAGCGCGCACCATCGCTGATGCCCTGAGTGGAGCGGACGTTTTCGTCGGACTGTCGGTTGCTGGGGCAATCACCGGGGAAATGGTGGCGAAAATGGCGAAGAAGCCCATCGTCTTCGCGCTTGCGAATCCTGAGCCTGAAATCCTTCCCGAGCAGGTGCGCTCGGTTCGCTCGGATGCGATCATCGCCACCGGACGCAGCGACTTCGCAAATCAGGTCAACAACGTCCTCGGCTTTCCGTTCATCTTCCGCGGCGCACTCGATGCGCGCGCGACGCAGGTAAACGAAGAGATGAAGATGGCGGCCACGCGCGCATTGGCCGCGCTCGCCAAGGAAGACGTGCCGGAGAGCGTCTCACGATTGTACGGGCTGCGGTCGGTCAAGTTCGGACCCGATTATCTGATCCCCTTCCCGTTCGATCCACGGGTACTCCTCTGGGTTGCGCCGGCAGTAGCATGGGCAGCCGTCGCGAGCGGCGTCGCGAAGGAGATGATCGACCTCGAGCACTACCGGGAGCAACTCGAGGCGCGACTCGGCCGCGCCCGCGGGATAATGCGCGGAATCATCAATCGTGCAACGCGCGATCCGAAGAGGATCGTATTCCCCGAAGGCGAAGACCCCAAGATCATTCGCGCCGCGCGAATGATTCTTGACGAAGGCATTGCTTCGCCAATTCTCCTCGGGCAGCGCGCGTCAATCGAGCGCAGCGCCGAGGAGAATCACATTTCGCTGCGCGACATCTCGATCGACGACCCGGGCACCTCGGAGAAGCGCGACAAGTACGCCGATTACCTTTGGCAGCGCCGGCAGCGCAAAGGCCTGAGCCACGGCGAAGCGCACCAGCTGCTCTTCAACGGAAATTATTTCGGGTCGGTGATGGTCGCCTGCGGTGACGCCGACGCGCTGCTCTCCGGCGTCGGGATGCACTACCCGGAAACCATACGCCCGGCGCTACAGGTCATCGGAGCCCACCCCAAAGCCGAGATCGTGAGCGGGCTCTACATGCTCGTCTTCGAGAAGCACGTTATTTTCTGTGGAGATACGACCGTCAACATCGATCCCACCGCCGAGCAGCTGGCGCAGATCGCCTACTCGGCCGGCCGGATCGTGCGCACTTTCGGCATCACGCCGAAAATCGCGATGCTGTCGTTCTCCAACTTCGGGTCGGTGCGCCATCCTGACGCGGAGAAAGTTGCGAAGGCTGTCGCGATTCTCCGGAAGCGCGATCCGGCGCTCGTAGTCGATGGCGAGATGCAGGCGGATACGGCGATGGACGAGACCATCCTCCGGTCGGCGTACCCGTTCAGTGTACTGAAGGAGCGTGCGAACGTATTGATATTTCCGAACCTCAGCGCGGGAAATATCGCGTACAAGCTCCTCCACAATCTGGGCGGCGCAACGAAAATCGGGCCGATCCTGCTGGGTATGAATCTTCCCGTACACGTACTTGAGCAGGGCGCTGATGTACAGGACATCGTGAACATGGCCGCCGTCGCGGTGATCGATGCGCAGCAGCGGGTCAGTGAGAGGACGTCGCGCAATGGCAACTGAGATAAAACCTCAGCGCAAATCGGTCGCGAGCGAGAGCAGCATTGATTTGAGCAGGCAGGGCCTCGAGCCGCGCGGCGAAGTCCACTGGAATTTGATTGCGCCCGAGCTCTTTCAGGCGGCGGCTCGCCGCAATGAGGGCGAATTTGCCGACATGGGCCCCTTCGTTGCCGTTACCGCGCCCCACACCGGCCGCTCACCGAACGACAAGTTCGTAGTGAAAGAGCCGTCGTCAGAAAAGGACGTCGATTGGGGCGCGGTCAACCGGCCGATATCCGTCGACAAATATCAGATTCTCCTCGATGACGTCCGCGAATACCTGAACGACTCCAGTGAGCTATTCGTCGAAGATCTCTATTGCGGCGCCGACCCGTCGTATCGGTTGTCGGTGCGCTACGTTTCGCCCAACGCGTGGCACATGGCGTTCGTGCGCAACATGTTCATCCGGCCGGAGCTGAGCGATCTCCCGACGTTCGAGCCGAATTTCACCGTGCTCCACGCGCCTGAATTCGAAGCGGATCCGGACCGGCACGGCACGCGCTCAGAAACTTTCGTCATACTCAACATCGCGGAGCGCACGATCCTGATCGGCGGGACGCGCTATGCCGGCGAGCTGAAGAAGTCGATGTTCACCGTGATGAACTACTTGCTACCCAGGCAAGGCGTTCTATCGATGCATTGCTCCGCCAACGTCGGTGAGTCGGGTGATACCGCGCTTTTCTTCGGTCTATCCGGGACTGGGAAGACAACGCTGTCCGCCGATCCCAACCGCGGTCTCATCGGCGACGACGAGCACGGCTGGTCCGAAGACGGAATTTTCAACTTCGAGGGCGGGTGCTACGCCAAGGTGATCAACCTGTCGCCTGAGAGCGAGCCGGACATCTATCAGACGACGCAAATGTTCGGCACGGTCCTCGAGAACGTCGTTCTCGATCCGGCGACAAAGAAGGTAAAGTTCGCGGATCAATCGATCACCGAGAATACGCGAGCATCTTATCCGCTCCACTACATTCGCAATCACGTCAAAGGCGGACGCGGCGGACATCCGCGGAACGTGATCTTCCTGACCGCTGACGCCTTCGGCGTTCTGCCACCGATTGCCAGCCTCACTCCTCGGCAGGCGATGTATTACTTCCTCTCCGGCTACACAGCGAAGGTCGCGGGAACGGAACGCGGCGTGAAGGAGCCTCAGCCTACGTTCAGCGCCTGCTTCGGAGCCGCGTTCCTCGTCTGGCACCCAACGAAGTACGCGAAGATGCTGGGTGATCTCCTGCGCCGGCATCGGTCCAAGGTCTGGTTGATCAATACCGGCTGGAGCGGCGGACCGTACGGAATAGGCAAGCGCATCGACCTCGATTACACCCGCGCGATAGTGCACGCGGCATTGGCGGGCGCGCTCGACGACGTAAAGACGCAGACCGATCCGATTTTTGGCTTGGCGGTTCCAGTGGAAATAACAGGCGTGCCTCCTGCAGTTCTCAATCCGCGCGCCACCTGGGCCGATACCGCCGCCTACGACGCGCAAGCAAGAAAGCTCGCCGGCATGTTCCGCGAGAACTTCGGGAAGTTCGGTAACGCGGACGCCGCCACGAAGAACGCCGGCCCGAAGGGCTGACGCGTCCCCAGCGAGAGCGACGGGCGATGCGCTTCGAGATCCTGCGCGACCCCGTCTGGAACAACATCAGGGTCGACGAGCTGACGCTGGAGCTCGTCGATACTGACGTCTTTCAGCGCCTTAGGTACGTCCGACAGCTTGGCTGGACCTATCTCGTCTACCCTGGCGCGACGCACTCCCGATTCGAGCACGCGCTGGGAACCCATCATCTCTCGCGCCGCACGCTGGCGCTGTTGTGTGAATCTGAAGACGCGATTTCGATCGGCGAGACCGAACAAACCATCGTACGATCAGCCGCACTTCTCCACGACGTCGGACACTATCCGTTCTCCCACGCACTGGAGGAAATCGGCGCGTTGCACCATGAGGACGTCGCCCGACCGCTCATCACGGAAGGGAGCGTCGCCGCGCTTCTGTCTTCCCGTTTGGGCGAAGACGCGCCCGGCAAAGTCTTCGATCTGATACGCGGCAGAAGCGAGAGCGCCCTTCAGGGGCTCATTTCCGGGTCGCTCGACCTGGACAAGATCGAATACCTCAAGCGCGATGCGTTCATGTGCGGCGTTCCGTACGGCGAGATAGATGTCGACCGCCTCACGAACTCTCTCGTCATCGTCGATGATCCTGATACCGGACGTCGGTCCCTCGGCGTGCGGGAAAAAGCGCTCTCGGCGCTGGAGTCTTTGTTGTTCGCGAAATATCAGATGTACCGCAACGTCTATTGGCATCACGCCGTTCGCAGCGCGACGGCGATGTACAAACGCGTGGTCGAAGACGCGGTGAGAACCGACGTCGTCGATATGCGGGCACTCGCTCGATACACCGACGAAGGTCTGATGCACCGCCTCGAAGACGAACGCCCCACGCCACTCCTCGCCGCGCTCAAGGAGCGGCGACTATACAAGCGCGCCGCGGAGTGGCCAGCCGCCGAGCTCGATACGGAGAAGGTCGAGTGGATTGCGACCGATCGAAAGCGAGTCGCTGATGCGGAGAACGCGCTCGCCGGCGAGTTCGGTCTGGCACCCGGAGAACTGCTGCTGGATTATCCCGTCAAAACGCAAATGCTGGGACTCGATCTTCCGGTCCTGCGCCGGAACGGACAGGTAGAACGCCTTACGGGAGAAGGTTGGACGGGCACGATCAATCTTCCGTCGCTGTCGGAGGAATTGTACAAGAGCGCGCGCTGGCTCCGCGTCTTCACAGCGACCCGTGCCAAGCTCGAGCCACGCTCAATCCTGCGGTCTCTGGAACGATTCAGCTGACCGCGCGCGCGCTGGAACGATTCAGGTGACGCCGCGATATAACATGCATGCCCCTGTCGAGATTCCTACTCTCTGCGGTCACGTCCGCTTTGCTGGCGAGCTGCGCGATCCCAATGGTCGCACCGGCCCACTCGGCGCCGGCGGCTCCAACGACGATCGCGAGCGGCTACCGGGGGACCGAAGCGCACATCTTCGATCTCATCAACGCTGAACGGAGGCGCCAGGGCTTGCGCCCGCTCGTCTTCAACGAACGCCTCGATCGGATGGCAAAGATCCAGGCCGACAACATGGCGCGGTTCCAGAAGATGGCGCACACGCTTCCCGATGCGTCGCTCCCGACACTGGGCGATCGAGCGCGATACGTCGGATATCCGTACGGCCGCATCGCCGAAAACGTCGCGCTGGGTTATCCGAGCGCCGAGACGGTGGTCGAAGGCTGGATGAACTCGAGCGGTCACCGTCGCAACATCCTCGATCATGAGGTAGCGGAGACGGGAATCGCTATCGCGCGATCGTCCGCCGGGGGCCTCTATTATTGCCAGGTATTCGGGAGGCAGCTCACCTCCTTCTGATGCTGCCGCGTCGGGATTTCCAGGCGCCCGTCAGGCCCCCGGCCCCGCGACCGCGTACAAATACGCCTGTTTGCTGAAGCCTTTTCCACGCTGTAACCTTCTGTGCCACAAGGGATTGCAATGGCAATGTGGATGAGCTCGCGAAATGTGACCTCTCCGCCACGAAAACAGTCCTCTTGGCATGAGCCGACTTACGTTCGCAGCTTCCCTCCTGCTAGCAGTCCCCAGCTCATCCTTCGCTCAGCAGGCGCTCACCACTGCCAATGACACCGGTCCCGCCTCGGAAGCCATCTTCGAGACGAAGGACGCTGCCGTTGTCACGGCCGGTCTTGTCCCGCTCTCCAAGACGGAGCTGCGCCAGGGCGATCGGGAGGTCAGGATCTGGTATTCCGGTTTCGGGAATCCGCAATATCTCGTAATCCTTAGACAAAAGGGCAGCAACGTGACCGGCCGCCTTCTGCTCTGGTGGGACCAGTATTACGAGTCGTCGCCCTCTTCAGCCGATGTTCGCGTCGACAACTTTGTCCGCCGCGGATACGACTGCGGCGCTATCTCGAAGCGCGATTCGCATTTCGGCGAGGATCGTTGGGTGAGCTCCACCTGTGAGGCGAAGCTCAAGTCCGCTCCCGACTGGAAGGCGCTTCTGTCCGAAGTCGACTCACGCTCGGCTGCCCAGAGTAGTGTGGCGCCGCCCGCGGCCGATCAGTCGGGCGACGAGAACTGGGGCATCACTGTCGAGAGCAGAGCCGGAGCTACCTACTCGGTCTCGCACTATCGCACCGCTCTCACGTTCGGTGCGGCGCAGCCGGGCCGTGGCCCGAAGCTCCAGGACATGGTCACCGCTGTCGCCGCAACGGCGAAGCGCGAGCCAGTCGTCGCTCAGCACTAACCCAAAACTTAATCTCGTAGCTGCGGCAGTCGCTCGTACAGCCTGAGCGACTGCGGGTTCGCCAGCGCTTCAGTGTTCTTTACCGGGCGGCCGTGAATCACTTCGCGCACCGCCAGCTCGCTGATCTTGCCGCTGATCGTGCGTGGGATGTCCTCCACCTGGATGATCTTCTTCGGAACATGCAGCGGGGTCGTGTTGTCCCGGAGCCGGGCAGTGATCCGCTCGCGCAGATCGTCGTCGAGCGTGACGCCCGGTTGCAGCTTCACGAACAGCACAATTCGCACATCACCCGACGAGCCGCCGTCGATCTCCTGCCCAACGGCGACGCTTTCTAAAACTTCCGGCAATTGTTCGACCTGCCGATAAATCTCGGCGGTTCCAATTCTGACGCCGCCCGGATTGAGAGTGGCGTCGCTGCGTCCGTAAATGATGTAGCCGCGATGTCTCGTGATCTCGGCCCAATCGCCGTGCCGCCACACGCCGGGGAAGTAATCGAAGTATGCAGCCTGATATTTGGCGGCGTCGGCGTCGTCCCAGAAGGCCACCGGCATGCTGGGAAAAGGTTTCGTGCAAACGAGCTCGCCTGGAATCAGCCGCACCGGACGGCCGCGATCGTCAAATACATCGACAGCCATTCCGAGACCCGGTGTCTGGATCTCGCCCCGATACACGGGCAGAATCGGATTTCCGAGCACGAAGCACGAGATGATGTCGCTTCCGCCGCTGATACTCGCGAGGTGCACATCGGCTTTGATTTTCTTGTAGACGTAGTCGAAGCTGTTATGCGCGAGAGGACTTCCAGTCGAGAGAACTGCTTTCAGCTTCGACAATCCGTGACTTTTCCTTGGCTCGGCGCCTGATTTCTCCAGCAGCGAGAGGTACTTCGCACTAGTGCCGAAGACTGTGATTCCCTCCTCGTCGGCCATGTCCCACAGGATCGTTGGCGTCGGGGAGAGTGGAGCGCCGTCGTAGAGCACGATCTTGACTCCAACGGCGAGCGAGCTGAGGAGCCAATTCCACATCATCCAGCCACAGGTCGTGTAGTAGAAGATGCAGTCTTCGCGCTTCAGGTCGGTGTGAAGGATCAGCTCCTTGAGATGCTGGAGGAGCGTGCCTCCGGCGCTGTGCACCATGCACTTTGGCAGCCCGGTGGTGCCGGACGAGTACATGATGTAAACCGGATGATCGAAGGGGAACCGCTCGAAGCTGAGCGTCCTCGCCTCCGCGACTTCCGATGTAGATGTCGAAGAGATGCTGCTGACACCACGAGCGGGTGTTCCGGTCGATCCGCCCGGTGGAGCATTGAGGTTGTAGCCATGCGGCGGCGTACGCCTGTATCCCTCGAGGGGAGTGGTTCTGTAGCCCTCTGGTGGTGTGCGGTTGCTCGCGGCGACGGCCCACTGAGTTGCGATGAATCTCGACCACAGCATTCCCTTTCTGACTCCGTCCAGGTCCGGCATCTGCTTTCTGTACGGAGTGACGACAACGTGCTCGAGCGTCGGGATGCGAAAAGCGATTTGTCGCAGGCGCGGCAGCAGATCGATCTCTTTACCGTTGTACAGGTAGCCGTCGGCGGCGAAAAGAATCTTCGGCTCGATCTGTCCGAAGCGATCCATCACTCCCTGCGCGCCGAAATCAGGCGAGCACGACGACCAGATCGCACCGAGTGAGGTGGCGGCCAGCATGGCGATGACAGCTTCCGGAATATTGGGAAGCCAGCCGGCGACGCGGTCGCCTGGCTTTACACCCGCGGCCTCCAGCGCCAGCGCGAGGGTCCCAACTGCTTCCCGCAGTGTCCGGTAGGTAATCGTGCGCTGGTGGCCTTCTTCATTCCACGACGAAAGCGCCGGCTCGTCGTCGGTGAAGCGGAGCAGATTCTCGGCGAAGTTCAGACTCGAATCGGGGAACCAGCGTGGTCCCTTCTCTGCATCGGGCGGCCCCATGTTGCTGAGCCCGACACCAACGCGCTCGGCGCCACCGCCGGTTCCACGGTGGCCGATGATTCCGCAGAATCGCCAGGTGAGCGACCAGAACCTCTCCGGATTATCGACCGACCATTTGTGCAGCTCCCAATAGGAGTCGGGCGAATAGTCGGGCACAGGCGGACCGCCGCGTTCCTCTACGTATCTCAGGAACTCGGTCATGTTCGCCTTGATCACACGCTCCGGCGACGGAGTCCAGAGCGCGTCGCTCATGTTGAGTTCAGCGGTGTCCTCCCCTCAGCTCGTGGGGGGATTGAACTGGGCGTGCTGACCCTGCAGCCACGACTTGTGGTAATTCGGATCTTCGATCGCAAGGGCGGGCTTCGCGACCTTGAGCGGACGGAAGCTGTCCATCATCACCGCCAACTCCTCGGTGTACTTGGCGCCGATACTCGCCTCCGCTCGCCCGGGATGTGGCCCGTGCGGAATGCCATCGGGATGGTGCGTGATGCTGCCGAACTCGATGCCCTTGCGGCTCATGAATTCGCTCGACGCGTAATACAGCACCTCGTCGGAATCCACATTGCTGTGATTGTACGGAGCGGGGACCGCTTCGGGATGGAAATCGTAGGGGCGCGGGCAGAACGAGCAGACGACGAATCCGTCGCCCTGAAAAGTCTGGTGCACCGGCGGTGGCTGATGTACCCGGCCGACGATGGGCTCGAAGTCGTTGATGTTGAAGGCCCACGGATAGAAGTACCCGTCCCAGCCGACGACATCGAGCGGATGATGGTCGAGGACGATCTCGTTGATGCCGTCGTACTGCTTCACGAGTATCGGGAAATCTCCCATCTCGTCGATCGGCTCGCTGAAAGTTGGGCGGCGAATGTCGCGCTCGGAGTAGGGAGCGCCCTCGATGAGCTGGCCGAATTCGTTGCGATAGCGCTTGGGCCACCGGACGTGTCCTCTGCTCTCGAATATCAAAAGCTTGGGCTGGTCATCAGCATTGAGGTCGAACCGATACCGGTGCAGAATGCCGCGGTGAATCACTAGATAGTCGCCTTCCCAGAACGGCAGCGACCCGTACGATGTCTCGAGCACGCCCTTGCCCTTACTGACGTATACCAGCTCGTCGGACTGTGCGTTTCTATAGAAGTGGGCGTCGTTCTCGTCGGGCTCGACGTAAAGCATCGCGATGTCCTGATTGAACAGCAGCGGCATCCGATCGAGAGTTGCGCTGCCGCCTCTCTTTACCCGCGACGTCAGAAAATGGCGGTGGCGAAGCGTCTGGTCGGTATCGGCCTCGAATTTTGTTTCACGCACTCGCCGGGCGGATTTTACCGTTGTCGGCGGATGAATGTGGTACAACAGCGAGGACGTACCGGTGAATCCTTCGTGACCCACCAGCTCCTCCGCGTATATCCCTCCGTCCGGTTTTCTGAACGCGATGTGGCGCTTGCGGGGAATTTTTCCGAGCGTGTGATAGATCGGCATGTCTACAGATTCCCGCGAAGGTCCTGTTCGCGCTCGAGCGCCTCGAACAGCGCTTTGAAGTTGCCGGCGCCAAAGCTCTTCGCGCCTTTGCGCTGAATGATCTCATAAAACAGCGTCGGGCGATCCTCCATGGGCTTGGAGAATATCTGTAGCAGATATCCTTCCTCGTCACGATCGACGAGGATGCCCAGGTCACGAAGGCGTGTCACATCCTCGTCGATATGGCCGACGCGATCCAGCACGGTGTCGTAATAAGTACCGGGCACGCGAAGGAACTCCACGCCGTTGTCACGGAGGCGCGTAACCGAGTCGATGATGTTGTCCGTCGCGATCGCGATGTGTTGGCAGCCGGGTCCCTGGTAGAACTCGAGGTATTCATCGATCTGTGATTTCTTCTTCCCTTTTGCCGGCTCATTGAGCGGGAACTTGATTCGCCCGTTGCCGTTTGCGACCACCTTCGACATGAGCGCGGAGTACTCGGTCGAGATCGTCTTGTCGTCGAACGAAATGAGCTGGCTGAAGCCGAGTACGTCGGCGTAGTACTTCACCCACTTGTTCATGGCGCCGAGCTCGACGTTGCCGACACAATGGTCGATGTACTTCAGCCCGACGCTCACCGCATTGCCCTGCCCCGCGTACGGAACGAACCCCGGCATGAACAGACCCTTGTAATTCCGTCGCTCGACGAGGCTGTGGATGGTTTCGCCATAGGTGTGGATGGCGGCGATCACTACCTCGCCGTGTTCATCGACCAGCGACTTCGGTTCAGACGCCGGTTTCGCCCCGCGCTCTACCGCCAGCCGAAATGAAGTCCGCGCGTCATCGACCCAGAGAGCGATGTCCTTGACACCATCTCCATGCTTGTGGACGTGCGCGGCGATGTCGCTGTCGGGCCGCAGCGCAGTGGTAAGCACCAGTCGCACTTTCCCCTGCTCGAGGACGTAGCTGGCCCGGTCACGCGTGCCGGTCTCGGGGCCTCGGTAGGCGAGAATCTTGTAACCGAAGACGTTTCGATAAAAGTGCGACGCCTGCTTCGCGTTCCCGACGTAGAACTCTATGAAATCCGTTCCGTTGATCGGAAAGGTGTCAGTACCCTGTTCAGGTGCCGTAAGTGTCGCGGTTCCCATGACTTCTCCGGATTCAGCGCGATGCATTATGTGCGGCTCTTACCCCGTAAGTTAGCAAATAGAGCACCGGAGCGGGGAGGGCTAGAGGTCGAACGGCAACTCCAGCGCCGCGCCGGGCGAGACAGCCTCCCACTGCGCAAAAACCTCCGCGCGCTTCCGCCTGATGTTGGACAGATCCTCTTCCGTGATTTCTCTGGGCACGGGCAATGAGTTCTCGCTGCAGAAATCCGCCAAGTCCTTGTTCAGATCCGCGACCGTCCACCGCTCACCACTCGCGCGCTCGCGATCAAGAAAGCCAACGATCCTCTCGGCGAGATTGGCCTCGGCCGGGATTCTTCCGCGTGGCCAGGGCGTGCCGAAATCAGAGAGATCCCAGCCCGCCGCAACGAGCGCGTAGAATCCTTTGTCGATGCCGAGGGTTGTCTCGACGGCGTAATGGGTAAGGTCGTGGCGCGGGAAAAAGCGCGCCTGTCCGCCTTCCTGTCGTTGCCAGGTCGTGGTGCCGTCGGCTCTCGTGCAGCTCAGTGCCGTGCGCCCGTCAGCGGATTTTTTGATTCGGATGATCATCTGGAACCTCCCCCGCATCGAGCGTTTCGGGGGGCGTAGGAGCTTTGTGTTGTGGGCATCAATGCAACTTATCGCCTTTCTCGAGCATCTCGATGAGGGTGCCGATGCGGCGCGCTCGAGTCTCCGGCTTCGTGGCCGTTTGCACCCTCCAGATGATCGCGTAGCGATTGGCTCGATCCAGCGTTTTGAAAAACTCGGCCGCGCGCGGATGCCGGTCCAACTGGCTTTGCAACTCAGAGGGTACGGTTGCCCTGCTCGGTGAATCGTAGGCCGCATCCCACCGACCGTCCTGTTTCGCGCGCTCGAT
>DASWDV010000238.1:0-3678 GCA_036395075.1 Gemmatimonadaceae bacterium
GTCTCCCCCCCTTCGCTTCCTGGTATTGCGGTAGCGTGCAACTGATTTCGTTGGCGCACGAGGATCTGCGCACGCGGGCCGCCGACGTACGCCAGGCGCGATCCATCGGGCGATAAAGCCAGACGTCCCCAGAAGTACCCAACGGGTTGTATCATCGCTTCCGCTTGGTCGAACACGAGGTTGATTCGCACTACCTGCTTTGTGGGGGAAGGATGAATCCAACCCAGGATCATCGTCGCAGTCAGGAGAATCGCGACCGCAGTCACTCCATAGGTGAACGCCCGCTTGTTCAACACCGCGGCGAATGGAGTGGCGATCGCTCGCGGCTTCCGGACAGTCACTCTCGGAAGAACAGTCTGGCGAGGCCCAGTAATTTCGTTTGTGAGTGCCCGAGCTCGCGCGAGGTCGCGGAGCAGCTCGGTCGCGCCGTCATACCGCTCGGCTGGATCCTTCTGCAGCAGCCGCAGAACAAGGTCTTCGAGCGCAGGCGAGACATCGTGTTTATGCGTCGAGAGCAGTTCGGGCTCATCGTGAAGAATCGCGTGCGCAATCGCGACCTCCTCATCACCACCGAATGGCTTTCGTCCCGTGAGCATCTCATAGAGCACTACACCGAGCGCCCACAGGTCGGCACGCGCATCCACGTTCACACCGCGGACCTGCTCCGGAGACATGTAGGATACGGTTCCGAAGCGAACCCCGGCTTCACTGCGACTCTGATCGCGCGCTTTGGCCAATCCAAAGTCGAGAATCCGCACGGTGCCGTCAGGGAGCAGCATGACGTTGCCCGGCTTCAAGTCACGGTGCACGATTCCGGCGGCGTGCGCCGCTTGCAGTCCCTCGGCGATCTGTCGCGCGATCTCCAGAGCTTCGCGCACGGGAATGGAGCCGTCACGAGTCAGCCGCGCTCGGAGCGTTTCTCCGTGATAAAGCGCCATCGCCAGGAAGAGCCAGCCCTCGTCACTCGTCCCTACCTCGTGGATGGTACAAAGATTTGGATGGTCGAGCGCGGCAGCCGCGCGAGCTTCGCGGAGGAACCGCGCTTTGGCGGAGGCGTCGAGGTTGTAGTGAGGCAGAAGAAACTTGAGTGCGACGACGCGGCCCAGGCGCGTGTCGTCGGCGCGATAGACGACGCCCATGCCGCCGGCGCCGAGCGTCTCGCGGAGCTCGAAGTGAGAAATGGTGCGCCCGGTAAGACCGAGTGGATCCGGCTGGAGATCAGGCGGAGGAGCGAGAGCGGCTTCAATGGGCGCGAGCTCCGCGCTGGCGCCCGCGTCGGCCTTCAATAATGACTGAAGCGCGCGATGCAGCTCGGGATTCGAGATCACCAGCGTTGCGAGATGGCTGGCGCGCTCGCCTGGGTCCAGCTCGACGAGTTGGTCGAAACTGGTTTGGATTTCTGCCCAGCGTTGTGCATTCACGAGAGGGGCTCACCTTTGAGCTCGAGCGCGAGCCACGCTCTCGCCGCCCGCAGGTCGCGCTTGGCTGTTGCGAGCGACAATCCCATTGCGCTCGCGCTCTCCTCGAGAGTCAAGCCGCCGAAATACCGATGTTGCAATAGCTGTCTTTGGCGCGGACGCAGTCCGTCGAGACGATTTAGTGCCTCGTCCAAATCGGCCACGGTCTCGAGATTGTCATCAGAAATCCAGTCGAATCCGTCGAGATCCAATCTTCTCGCGCCGCCTCCGCGTTTTGCCGCCAAACGGGAGCGCGCGCGGTCGACGAGCAGATTCCGCATGACGTCTGAGGCCAGCCCCAGAAAATGCGCCCGGTCCGGGAGGTCGACGCGTGGGGCGTTAACGAGTCGGATGTACGCCTCGTGGACCAGCTCTGTCGTGTTGAGTGAGTTCTCAACCGGCGAAAAGCCCAAGCGCCGGTGGGCCAATGCGCGCAGCCGATCGTACACGAGGGGAATGAGACGATCGCGCGCACTTTCGTCACCTGCGCTCCACTGCCGCAAGAGACCTGTGACCTCAGACGACGCAGGTGCCATCCCTACCTCCAGGCTTCGGAATGGGTCTCCAGCATAAGGGTTCTGCGCACGCGCAGCAAGCAAAATGAGCCGGTCCGGGCGCCGATTCCGTTTCAGAAGGGTGAAGGAAGACCAACCCTTAACCCCGCATCCGGAGCCATTATGTCGGTGTCACTGCGTCGTTTTTCGTTGTCCCAGCTAGCGGACGTCTTGAACTTCGCCGCAAGCCCGCATCGGGTCCTTCTCGCTGTGGTGGCCGTCGCTGCCGGCGCGTTCGCATGCAGAGACACCACGACACCGAAAGAGTTTTCGAAGACGGCACCCACAGGGGCGGCCGAGACGATGGGAGTTGGATTTACCAGCACCCTGATCGCGCGCGGCAACCTCGGCACGTTTCACATGCAATCCAAATTCAATGGTTATGACGTCGAGCTCAAGTCGCACGATAACACCGACGTCGCGGTCTCGAATATTGGCATAGCAGTGGGTGGGAGCTCAGGTTGGCACTCACATCCCGGACCCGTCCTGGTCGTCGTAAAGAGCGGGACGATCACGTTTTACCGTGCGGACAATCCCGGCTGCGCCGCCGACGTTTACGGCCCGAATACCTCATTCACCGAGCAAGGCGGCCTCGTGGCGAACGCGACCAACCAGGGACCGGAGGCGGTCGTCGCAGTGGCGACTTTCCTGGCGCCCGCGGGTGCCGCACTGCGTATTGATGCGGCGAAACCTGACAATTGTTCGTAATATCAGACACTTGCGCTGCAAGGAAGGGCTTCTGAGCGGCGCGGAAGCATGCTCACACTGGAGGTGGCGTATGTCTTACCGGACAGCTGCACTTGTCGTCTCGCTCGCGGTTGCCACAACGGCGTGTCAGGAATCGTCGACGTCACCCCACGTGGTCTCCGCGAATACGAGTATTGCCGCGGATCGTTCAACGGGTGACACACCGAACTACAATCTCGAAGTCCTCCTGCAGCCGTGCTCAGAGCATGTCCCTCCTATCGCGCATTGCGTGACTGGAGACGAAGGCTTCGGACACGTGAAGTTCCGGCAGGCCGGAAACGACGACGTCCAGAGAATTGATCTGGGAGTGTGGGTAAGAGATCTGGCTCCGAACTCTGATTACTTTCTGCAGCGCGCGGTCGACACGAATCTGAACGGCGAATGCACGGGCACATCGGGATGGCTGACGCTGGGATTGGGCAGCGCGCTTCCGGCTCAATCGATTCATACCGACGACAAGGGGACCGGCACTGCGGATTTGTTTCGCATTGTGGGCAATCCGGCAGGCACGACGTTCGACATCTATTTCCGCGTCGTCCAGGCGACGGACGACCTTAAGCCGGACGCGAACAACATCGTTCTAGTAAGCGATTGCTACCAGTACAGCGTGAAGTAATAGCTGTTAGCTGTCGTCGTTCAGTAAATCAGGCGTGAGCTCGAGCGGGGGAATAATCCTCTTTGAACCATCCACACCTTTCACCAGCAGCCACACCGGCAACGCGAATTCCCCGGCGCCGGCCGCGAGAAGCAGGGGCCATATCGACGTCGCCAGCGGTGACCACAAGAACGTCAGCCCTCCTGTGCCACCAGCGATCCACCACCAGCCAAGCCACCTCGGGAGAAAAGTCGACCGCAGAATGAGATAACCGGTAACGAGCTCGAAGCAGGCAAAAAGCACGAAGGAGATTTGAAAGACGCTC
>DASWDV010000239.1:0-1711 GCA_036395075.1 Gemmatimonadaceae bacterium
CCCGGGAAGACGCCGCCCTGGTACGGAAGATTTACCCCGGCGGAATCGACGAGATAGACGATCGGGATGCGGCACCGCATTGCTATCTCCTGGGCGCGGAGAATCTTCTTGATGGTCTCTGGCCACCATGATCCCGCTTTAACGGTTGCGTCATTGGCAACGACCACCGTCTCGCTACCGTGGACTCTGATAATCGCGGTAACGACCCCCGCCGCTGGCGCCTGGCCTTCGTACTGATCGTAGGCGACGAGGAGTCCGATCTCGAGCATGCTCGAGTCTTTGTCCCGCAGCAGCTCCACTCGCTCGCGAGCGGACAGCTTGCCCTGCTGATGCAATTTCGCGAGCCTTTTCGCGCCGCCGGCCTCGCGGAGCTTCGCCTCGAGCGCCTTCACTTCGTCGCTCAGCTCGCGCAGCCGATTCGACACTAGGCTTCCTGCTTTTCGCGCGTGGCGAACCACTCCTTGATATACGCGATCAGCTCACCGGTGGGGGTACCAGGGCCAAAGAGTCGCCCGACGCCGCGGGCTTCCAGCGCTTCCACATCCTCTTTCGGGATTATCCCGCCACCCGTGATCAGAATGTCGTCCCTGCCCTCGGCGCGAACGAGATCTTGCACGCGCGGGATCAGCGTCATGTGCGCACCACTCAGAATCGACAAGCCGATCACGTCGACATCTTCCTGAATTGCCGCGGTTGCGATCATCTCCGGAGTCTGGTGAAGCCCGGTGTAGATGACTTCCATTCCCGCGTCGCGCAGCGCCGCCGCGACTACTTTTGCGCCGCGATCATGACCGTCGAGGCCGGGCTTCGCGACGAGTACTCGAATTGGTCTCATAGAGTGATCAAAGTTAGCGAGAACAGCGCAAAGGCGGCAATGCGTTTACTCCTTGCGCGCGACGAGAAGCATCTCCGACGACGATCTATTCAGTGGCCTGTCGTTGAAAGCGTCGAATGCCTGCTCGACGATGAGACCCGCATCGGCGAACAGCTCCGACAATCGCGTAGCCGTATAGAGACGGAGCTTGTGCTCCCGAACCCCGCTCCTGGATCCGCGCTTCCACGTCGAATGCACGGTCAGAACGCCCGATATCGGATCGAACTCTCGTTCCTGCGCGAACAGCGTGCCCTCTGAGGTCCACCAATCGCGCGCAAGAAACCGAGCCATGACGCCGTCACGGCTTCCACCGTGCCAGATAAGCGTTCCGCCAGGTTTGAGCACACGCGCGAATTCCGTGACCACGCGTACGTCGTCAGATGGATGCGCGAAAAAACCGAATGACGTGAAGAGGTTGAGTACCGCGTCGAATCTTTTGCCCCACTGCGCGGGCATTTTGCGCATGTCGCCGCGCCGGTAGCGGAGCGTTGGTCCGGTGCCTCGTCTGCGTGCCGCAGCGAGTAGCGTGGGCGAGTAATCCAGACCGTCGACTTCGTATCCAGCTTCAGCCAGCAGATGGGCGTGGCGGCCCTGACCGCACGGCACGTCGAGGAGTCTCGATCCGATTGGTAAACCGAGCAGGTCGATGAGACGCGCCGTTTCCTGACGATCGCGCTCGGGAGTGAAGAGAACCCCGTACTCCAGGAGATAGTGGGCGTCGAATGCGGACTGCCACCACTCTTTCGGCTTCAAAGCTCCAACCTGGGTAAAGCTTTGAAGAGCATGCGAAGCGTCACTCACAATCCGCGTGGAGCCTTGAATGCCTGCGAAGCTTCA
>DASWDV010000240.1:0-6065 GCA_036395075.1 Gemmatimonadaceae bacterium
GGCCCGCCTGTTTTGCGGCCGCAAGAATCCGCTCCACGCCGCGCGAGGTCAGCGAGAGCGGCCGCTCACACAGCACGTCGACCTTCGACTTCAGCGCGCGGAGCACGTGAGGCTCGTGCAAGTGATTTGGCGTCGCGATCACTACTGCGTCGACCTCATCGAGCTCGAGCAGATCCTCGATGTCGGTGAACACATCGGGAACCTTGAGACGCTCGGCGATCGCGCTCGCCTTTGGGCCGTCGTTGTCACAGAGCGCAACGAGCTCGGCACCCTTGATCTTGGACAGAACGGGAAGATGCGCGAGCTGCGCGATCGCCCCCGCGCCGACGAGGCCGAGGCGAACTGTGTCCTTCGTGGATTTTGAGTCTTTCGCGCTAACCGGCGATTCGGCCAATCGTCGTTCCTGGATAGTAGGTCTCTAGAATCGTACGATAATTCTGGCCCGCGCGCGCGCGCCCGATAGCGCCCCACTGGCACATTCCGATTCCGTGCCCATAACCGCGCCCATTCACGGTGAGCGCCGAGACCTCCCCGCCGCTGCTCGATTCAGTGAAAGTAAAATACGTGCTGTTCAGAATCGCGCCTTTGGGATCGCGCAGCACGAATCGGATGTCGTTCCCGCGAAGAGTATAGCTTCCGCTTTCAGTTTGTACGACAAGGCTGGCGACTCTGCCAGAGGGAGTCCTCCCTTGTTCTCTGACGTCGGTGATTTTGCCGAGGTTTGTTTTTGGCGCGTTGGTATAGGAGGCGAGATACTTCTCCATCACCGCGCGAAGGCCAGCGGCATCGTAACTCTGCGTCCAGCTGAATCGGGGCGACGGATCGCAGTAGTAGTTCTCCGTGCCAGGGATTTTGTCACTCACAGGGCGCAAGTACGGCTCGTCTGGCTGATTGTACCAGACTTCGCTCACTCCGGCGGTGCTCCCACCACACGTCGAATGGTATGGAGTCGTGATCGGCTGACCGTTGTACAGAACGACGACATCCGCGGTCGTGGTGATCGCGGTGTCGGAGAGCGGCTTCTCGGCGTCGACGCCGCCGTACACCTGGTCCTGCACCGTCGCGTACATGTCGAAAGCGCGTTTATCGGTTAGGTGTTTGTACGCGTAGGTTCGCGCCGCGACGGCCTGCGCCTGAACCGCTGCCATCTCCGCGGAGGTGCGGTTCCCAATCTCCAGCGGGACGACGCCTCGCAGATAGGAGTCCATCGTCAGGCGATTGACGACGAGCAAGCCTGAATCAGCAGGGTTGATCATTATCTCGCCACGGTACCGTTTCCCGTTCCACGTGACGAAGGATCCGTTGTCGAGCGGCCGCGCGACGACGGGGCCATTGTTCGTCGCGCGGCTCACGGTGGGATCGATGCGAAGCATCGCCGTGCAGGAGCCAGCGGTGTTGCAATCCCGAAAACCTGAGACAGTTATCTCCTGCGTGGGTTGGAATCGGGCCACTGGAGAACTCGTCCCGGCCTCGAAGAGTCCCCATTCGCCGGTCGCTCCGATTCGATTCTCGGCGGTCGTCTCGAGCGCGATCCTCACCGGTTGACTTGCGCCACTCTCGTATCCGACCCGGACCGCGGGAACCGCTGCGCTTCGGCCAGGAGAAGACAGCGAAACGCAGGCAGCAACAACAAGGAGCGCGCCGACAACGACCCACGTCACCCGCCTACGCAATTGTCTGCTCCATCGCATCCCCCAACTTTTCCAGCGCACTCTCCACTTCGGCGTCCCCGTGCGCCGCCGACACGAAGCACGCCTCGAAAGGCGATGGCGCCAGATAAACGCCCCGCTCGAGCGCAGCGTGAAAGAAAAGCCTGAAGCGATTCACGTCCGAAGCCTTCGCCTCCGCAAAATTGCGTACCGGTTGGTCACTGAAGAAAAACCCCCACATCGATCCGGCACACCCGGCAGTGAATGGAATGCCGAGGTCACTTGCAATCTTTTGCAAACCTTCGACCAGTGCGACCGTGCGCTTCTCGATACGCCCATGCAATGCCGGGGTCAGCGCGGTTAGCGTTGCCACACCCGCCGCCATGGCGAGCGGATTTCCGGACAGCGTGCCTGCCTGGTAAACTGGCCCCGCTGGCGCTACTCGCTCCATGACGTCCCTTCGCCCACCGTACGCGGCAACGGGAAGCCCACCGCCGATGACTTTCCCCAGGGTCGTCAGATCAGCTGTAATCCCGAAGCGCTCGTTTGCCCCGCCCGGCGCAATTCGAAACCCGGTCATCACTTCATCGAAGACCAACAGCGCACCAGAGCTGTCAGCCAGAGCGCGCAGCCCCTCGAGAAACCCTGGCTCCGGTGGTATGAAGCCCGAGTTTCCGACAACGGGCTCGACTATGATCGCCGCGATCACTCGCTTGTTGTCTCGAATCAGCGTCGTCGCCGCCTCGAGATCATTGAACGGCGTCGTGAGTGTCAGCGCCGCTAGCTCGGCCGGCACACCGGGCGAATCCGGCAATCCCAGAGTTGCGACTCCGGACCCCGCATGGACCAGAAACGAATCGGCGTGTCCGTGATAGCAGCCGTCGAACTTGAGAATCGCGTCACGCCCGGTAAAGGCGCGTGCGAGACGTATTGCGCTCATCGTGGCCTCTGTGCCACTCGAGACGAACCGCATCATATCGACGTGCGGCATGCGCGCGCGGATCAATTCGCCGAGCTGAACCTCGAGCTCAGTGGGCATCCCGAAGCTGGTTCCGTTCTGCATCGCGCTTTCCAGCGCGTCCAGAACAATGGGAGACGCGTGTCCAAGCACGAGCGGACCCCACGAGAGAACGAAATCGATGTACTCCTTCCCGTCGGCGTCCCAAATGCGCGCGCCTTCCCCGCGTGCAGCGACGACCGGCTCACCGCCGACGGCGCGAAAGGCGCGTACCGGCGAGTTCACTCCTCCCGGAAAGAGCTCTCGCGCGCGCGCCATCACCTCGGCGGATCGCATGGCTAGCGGCCGTAGCTTCCGATCGTCACCTGCTTGATGGGGAGCTGGCGCGTCAAGGGGCGTGAACCCGATGCCGGCGCAGACGACACGACGCGGATCACCGATGCCTGAAAGTCGTAGTCGTCGACTACCTCCTCCACTGCAACTTCCGCGATGGTGCCTGGCGCGAGCGCCTCGTCGATCTGGGTGACGCCGTCGATGTCGTCAGCCTGCCATGGGAGCCGCGCCTGCGCGGTTCCGCGCTCGTTGTCCGCGCGATCGACGATCGCCAGCGCGCTACCGCCGGTTCGCGCTTCGTACTTCTCTGCGGTTATCGAGCGCTGGAGCTCGGTGAGCCTCTCCAGACGCTCACGCTTCACTGCTTCGTGCACGTCGTCCGGATATTGTGCTGCCCGCGTCCCTTCCTGGGGAGAGTAAGTGAACGCGCCGACGCGCTCGAATTGCATCTCCTCGAGAAACTCGAGAAGCTCTTCGAACTGGGCATCCGTCTCACCCGGGAAGCCGACGATGCACGTCGTTCGGATCGCGACGTCAGGAACTGCCTCACGGAATTTCTTTACCCGTTCGCGAATCGTGCGCTTTCTTTCCGGACGTCTCATGCGCGCGAGGACCAGATCCGAGCCGTGCTGAATCGGCATGTCGAGATACGGAAGTACGCGACTCTCGCGCGCGATGACGTCCAGAAGACGGTGGGTGATTCCCGCCGAGTAGAGGTAGAGCATCCGCAGCCAGGGTATCGACGTCTCGGCGACGAGTGCTTCGAGCAGCTCTGGCAGTTTGACGCCATCACGTAGATCACGTCCGTAGTGCGCGAGATCCTGAGCGACCAGATTGAGCTCGCGCGCACCCTGGAGCTCGAGCAACTGTGCTTCCCGCACGACTTCATCGAGCCCGAAAGAGCGATGCTTCCCGCGCATGAGTGGAATGGCGCAGAACGCGCAGCCGTGATCACACCCCTCGCTGATCTTCATGTACCGTACATGCGGCAAGTCGCCGGTGTAGAGCCGGACGCCCGGGTGGAGCGCTTCAACCGCATCGCCCAGGAGGCCGCGATCCGTCAGCTCGGGCACCAGCCTTTGCATTTCGGACGAGCCGAGGAAGAGATCGATTTCAGGCAGCGCATCGACGAGCTCCTGCTTGTGCCGCTCGATCATACAACCGACGCCGACGACTGCCTGACAGCGACCAGTCGTCTTGAACCGCGCCGCTTGGATCATGGCGTCGATCGATTCTTTTTTCGCGGCGTCGATGAAGCCGCAGGTGTTGACGATGATTATGTCCGCTTGATCGAGATCGGCGGTGTATTCCGCGGAGTGATCCGACAGCTGCGCCAGGTAACGCTCGCTGTCGACTGTGTTCTTGTCACAGCCCAGCGTGATGATTCCGATTCTCAACGATAGTTCCCGAACTTGAGCTCCACTCCGAAGTCCTTGGTACGAAGGAGCGTGATTGCTTCCTGCAGATCGTCTCGTGAGGGAGAGGTAACGCGTACCTGATCGCCCTGAATCGCTGCTTGAACCTTCTTCAGCTTGGCTTCCTTGATCGCGGCGGCAACTTTTTTCGCCGTTTCTCCATCGAGGGCCATTTTGAGCGCGATGTCGCGGCGTACGGTGTCGCCACCGGCGGGCTTGATCTCGCCCGGATCGAGATTCTTCACGGGAACGCTCCGCTTAATGAGCTTCGACTGCAGAACGTCCCACAACGCGTTCATCTTGTAGTCGTTCTCGGCGGTGAGGGCGATCTTGCCTTCGGTGCGATTGAGCTCGATCGTCGCGGGCGATCCCTTGAAGTCGTAGCGCTGAGAAATCTCCTTCTGCGCCTGATTGACGGCGTTGTCGACTTCCTGGAGGTCGACACCAGTAGTTACATCGAAAGAAGCTTGTTGGGCCATGTCAGAAATCTAACGGCGAGGCGAAAATCGTTTGGGATTACTTCTTTCCCGCCTTCTGATAGGTTCCGATCATCTCTCCCGACGCGATGACATGCCCCTTCATTGCTCGCTCGAGATCCGCCTTCTTGGGTGACGAGAGCCCGGTCAGGACGGCATCGAGCGCGTAGACTTTGAAGAAGTAGCGGTGACGCCCGATCGGCGGACACGGGCCGCCGTACTCCGTTTTGTCCCAGTTGTTCTTGCCCTGCTCCGCCCCCTTCGCTAATCCGGTCTTCGATGCATTCTCGGCGAGCGAAGTCGTCGACGCTGGAATATTGTAAGCGACCCAGTGCACGAAGACACCTTTCGGCTTTGCGGGATCGGGCGCATCGGGGTCATCCATGATCAGCGCATAGCTCTGCGCATTTGCTGGCCCGCCCGACCAAGCCAGCGGCGGCGAGATGTCCTGACCTTCGCAGGTGTAGCGGGCGGGAATCGATCCGCCCGGTTGAAACGCGGACGACGTGATTTGCAATGGCATTGCCTTGCTCCTGGATCCTGTATCAGCTGCAGTCAACGACCCGCCCGACGAAGACGTGTCGCTCGTGGACGGCGCTTCGCGCTTACACGCGATCGCCAGCGGGAGCAGCATGGCGAATGCCTTCGATCTCATTGGGCGCTCACTGTTCGTGTGTTGTCGTGTGGATCACTGCAAGAGTAGGGCTTGCAGACACCTGCTTCGGCTAGCCGAGGAATGACTCCAGCGACCGGCGCCGTGAGTTATGGCGAAGCTTGAGGAGCGCCTTTTCCTTGATCTGTCTGACCCGCTCGCGCGTGATCTGGAGCAGCGTTCCGATGTCCTCGAGCGTCATCGGGTCGGCACCATCGAGACCGAAGTAAAGGCGCAGGATCTTTGATTCGCGCTCCTTGAGCGACGCCAGCGACTCTTCGATGGCTTCCGACAACGCCTTCTCGAACGTGATCTCGTCCGGCGTCGGGTTCATGTTGTCGGGTAGATAATCGAGCAGGCGATTGTCTTCGCCCGGTGTCATCGGTGCATCGAGCGAGAGATGGACCTGCGAGATCATCATCGTCTTCGCTACTTCGTCCTCGGTGATGTCCATACCTTCGGAGATCTCGAGGTTGGTCGGCTGTCGACCGAGCTCCTGCAGCAGGCTGCTGGCTCTCTTGCCGATTCTATGCAGCGTGCCAGCGCGATTCAGCGGAACTCGCACGATTCGCGATTGCTCGG
>DASWDV010000241.1:0-7788 GCA_036395075.1 Gemmatimonadaceae bacterium
AATTCCCCGCACCAATTTGACGGCGCCCACGTGATGCTCGTGGAGACGCTGCGCGAGCTCTTTCAGGACGGGGTTAAGAGGGTCTGTCGCGACGCCCTCGATGATCAACTGACGGCGTGCGACACCGATTGAGAGTGAGTCGCGGTCACCGACGAATAGCATTGCGAGGCGATTCGCGACGCCATCCACGGCGACATCCAGCAGCGGGTGTCCGTGCGGATAAATCGCGTGCTTGTTGAGTGTGATCGATAGCTCGACGAGGAAATCACCCAGCTCGCGCGACAGCGTCGCCACCGTCGTCCGGGAAGCGGAGGGTGAAGGCGCGGCCGGAGCGGGTGGAGACGATGGCGGCGGAGGATGCGTCATGAGCTAATTTTTTTCGATGTCGATCGACACATACTCGACGCGCTGGCGGGTGCTGACGTTACTCGGTTTTGCCGAATTATTGGGTATGTCGCTCTGGTTCTCGGCCAGCGCCGTCACTCCCCAACTACGGTCCATCTGGGGGTTGACCACGGCGGAAGCCGCCTGGCTGACGAGCGTCGTCCAGCTCGGGTTCGTCTGCGGGACAGCTCTTGTGGCCGTTCTCAACCTCGCCGATGTCCTGCCGACACGAACGCTCTTTAGCTCTTGTGCGCTCCTCGGCTCGCTCGCGAATGCCGCGATACTCGCCGCGCCGGGATATCCCTTTGCGCTCGTCCTGCGCTTTCTGACGGGTTTCTTCCTAGCCGGCGTCTACCCTCCAGCGATGAAGATGACGGCCACCTGGTTCCGAGCCGAGCGTGGCCTTGCGATCGGCGTGATCGTGGGCGCGCTCACCATTGGAAAGGCGACCCCATATCTGGTGCGGGCGCTGCCTCACGTCGGCTTACGTCCGGTTGTCCTCACGTCCAGCGTCGGAGCCGTTGTCGCGGGACTGCTGGTCGCGGTTGGCTACCGAGACGGGCCATTTCCCTTCGCGCGCCGCCCGTTCTCGTGGGGCCAGGCGGGTGAAGTGATCAGGGTGCGCGAATGGCGCCTCGCCACGGCGAGCTATCTCGGACACATGTTCGAGCTGTATGCTTTCTGGACGTGGGTTCCGGTTTTCCTGGCGGAGAGCATCGCCGTCCACTACGGGCCACGACCCCGTCTCTCGCGACTGATATCTCTTCTGGCTTTCGCGACGATCGCGATCGGCGGACTCGGGTCGGTCTGGGGCGGGTTATTCGCCGACAAGCGGGGAAGGGAGCGCCTCGTCGCGATTTCGCTCGTGGTGAGCGGAAGCTGTTGCCTTCTCAGTGGCATTGCGTTCGGCGGCCCGATCTGGGTCCTTGGGGCTCTGGCAATGACGTGGGGTTTTTTCGTCATCGCTGACAGCGCGCAGTTCAGCACGCTCGTGACCGAGTCAGTTCCCCCGCACACGGTCGGGACCGCACTCACGATTCAAACTTCGCTTGGCTTTCTGCTGACGATGCTCCCGATGCAGATCCTGCCCCTGATTGCGCAGAGGATCGGCTGGCGGTGGAGTTTTGTGATTCTCGCACTCGGTCCGATCGCCGGCATCGCTGCGATACGCAGGCTGGCGGCCCTGCGAGCAACCGCGGCCGGACGCGCTAAATTCTCAGGCTCGACCTCATCCCCAACTGGAAATCACTCGTGCTGAAAGAGTTCAAGGATTTTCTGCTGAAGCAGAATGTCGTCGCGCTGGCGATAGCGGTCGTAGTCGGCACAGCGCTGAACACGTTGGTGAAGGCTCTCGTCGACGACTTCATCATGCCGGTCGTAGTTGCGCTCGGGCCTGGCGGCGATTGGCAGAAGGCGACATGGAGCGTCGGCTCGGTAAAGTTCGGTGTCGGAGACTTCCTGGCGGCGACGATAAACTTCCTAATCATCGGATTCGTTGCCTGGCGCATCTCGAAGATATTCATCAAGCCGGCCGTCGAATCTCCCAAAAAGAATTGCCCCTACTGCCGGATGTCGATCGAAGGTGCCGCAACGCGCTGCGCGTACTGCACCAGTCAGCTCGCGTAGCCGAGGGCGGCCCGAACTTCGGAGAGTAAGGTCACCCCCGTAAACGGCTTCTGAAGGTAGGGGGTGTGAGCGGCGCGCTCTTCGTCGGTGAAGATCTCTTCCTTCGGGTAGCCGGACATGAAAAGAACGCGCAGACCGGGGCTGAGCTCTCTGAGCTCTTCGACCAGACCGCGTCCTCCCAGATTAGGCATCGCCACGTCCGAAAGGATCAGGTCGATCTCTCCCACATGGCCAGCTGCCAATCTCAGCGCGATGGCGCCGTCGGAAGCCTCGAGGATCCGATAGCCCTTCTGCGCAAGAATTCTCTTCGCAAGGCTACGTACTGAGGGCTCGTCTTCGACGAGTAGAATGGTTTCAGCGACGCGCGGCGTCTTGTGCGCACCACTCGGTTTGCTAGCCGCGGCGGCGGCTCTTTTCTTTAGCCCAGCCTCGGCGACGGTGAGGTCGAACGGCTCGAGTCGGGAGGAGGCGAGCAACTGGCGCGCGAGAATCGAAGCACGCCTCAACGCGGTCTGGATTTCCTCGAGCTCCTCGGCGCTGACGGGATTTTCGCCAGCGGACTCCCGCAGGAATTCGGTATTGATCTGGATCACGGTGAGCAGGTTATTGAGCTCGTGGGCCACGAATCCTGCCGTCTTGTTCGCGGCTTCGAGGTCGCGAGTTCGCGTCTCGAGATCCAGCCTCGTTGTGTCCGGTTTGCGCTTCGCTGAGCCGCGTTTTGCTTTCTTCAGAACTCTTTCCTCCGTGTGCGAAACTCGTGGCCTCTGTGGTGCAGAACCTAACGGATGCCTTTCTATGCGACGAGCGACGTGTCTCACCGTCAAACGGGTTTGCCAACACTGGAGAGATCGCGCACTATTGAAAGATGCCCCGTCACATCGCGAGCGGCGACTTCAAGGCAATGGTCGAGCATGCCCCCGAGGCGATCATCGTCTATGATTTCGAGCGCTTCCTCTACCTGAACGCGTTCGCCGCCGAGCGCCTTGGTGCCGACGCTGCCTCGCTCGTCGGGCAGCCTGTGATGAAGTTCGTGCACTCGTCGTCGAGGGAGCTCGTGGCTACGCGTTTGCACCGCCTCGCTGAAACCGGAGTGGCGGGACCTCCTCTAGACGTTCGCTTCGTCGCGACCGATGGGACGGAGATTCCCGCCGAAGTCGTGTCGGTCCTCATCCAATTCGATGGCCGGAAGGCCGTTCTGGGAATGATACGCGACATCTCCAAGCGGTCCGAGGCCGAGAGCGCGTTGCGCGAGAGCGAGGAGCGCTTCGCGAATGCTTTCATGTATTCGCCGCACGGAATGGCCTTTGTCGGCCTCGATGGGCGGTGGCTCAGCGCGAACGAGTCGCTTTGCGAGATGCTTGGCTACACCGAGAAAGAGCTGACCGATCTCAGCTTCCAGGCGATCACACATCCCGACGACCTTCCGGCCGATTTGGACCAGTTATCGCGGCTGATCGCCGGCGAAGTGAACTCCTACGACCGGATCAAGCGATACTATCGAAAAGACGGCCGACTTATCTGGGTCTCGCTTGCACTCTCTACGGTCCACGATGCTGCCGGCAAGCCGATCTATTTCGTCGAGCAGATACAGGACATTACAAGGCAGAGGGAGATGGAGGCCGAGAACGCTCGCGCGCAACGCCTCGCCGGGATCGAGGAGGCGACGATCGCGGTTGCGCACGAGATGAACAACGTTCTCACCGCGCTGCAAATGAACGCCGAGCTGCTCGCTACTGATGCAAGACCGGACGAAATCCCAGAGATTGCGTCGGAGATACTTTCCGCATCGACTCGGATTTCGGCGATCGTGAAACGCCTCCGCGACGTGGGAGATGCGAAATCCGTGACCTACCTCGGTAGTCAAAAGATGTTGGATCTCTCGGAAGAACCGGCAACGAAGGATCCCAGGAAGCGGAAATAGCTCGCTTCTGCCGCTAACTCGCTTCCGGTAGTAGCGCGCCTCAGCTAGATGCCGCTCGGATATGTCTCCGGGGGCTCGACGTCGTGCCAACGCTCCGGCTTCTCGAGCGGCTCGAGAGCACGGGTCTCGTCGAAATGATATACCGCATCGAATTGGCTCCGCAGGTCGGCGTGAAAATAATGGCTGACGCGCTCCGTTTCGGGACGATAGATCACGCCAATGGCGCGCTCCAGCCTCGGCTTGGATAGAAGAGCTGTCCCGCCGGCGCCGTCGCTGAGGTCGAGAAAGAAACGCGGTATTCCGGTTTCGTGAAAACCCAGCTCGTAGCTGTCCCGGAGAGCGGGTCGAACACGCTTCCGCTCTCCAGGATCGTCCCAGTTCGTTGCGGCGGTCACAGTGCCGGTGTAGGTGGTGAACCCAACGAGCACCGCCTCCGATCCGTACTTCTGTCGAATCAGCTGGCCGAGGTTCAGCTCGCCACGCGCGCCCATTTCGGTGGCCCGCGCGTCACCGAGGTGGGAGTTGTGCGCCCAGACGACGATTTTCGGGGCGCGCCCGCTCCGCTCGAGGTAGGCGACGAGCGCGCTCACCGTGTCGCCCATGTGCGTGTCGCGAAGGTTCCATGACGACTGCCGGCCGCGGAACATCGAGCGATAATATTCCTCCGCGTTCTTCACGAGGCGTGCATTCTGCTCGGCGTCGAAGAAATCCTCACTGCCGTCGCGACCGAGGTACTGCATCGCGCCGCGCTGCATGTCGACGAGTTGTTTGATGGCCTCATCTTCGCACGAGCGAGAGAGGTCGAAGCTCGCGGTATAGCCGTAAGCCTGGCTGTCCTCTCCGAAATGCTCGAAGCACGAGTAGCGATAGCGTGCGCGCTGTGCCGCGGCTGGGTCGACACGATCCAGGTACGAGACTACCGCTGCCATCGAAGTGAACAGGCTATACAGGTCGAGCCCGAAGAAGCCGGTTTTGCTCTTCTCGGTACGACTGGAGTTCGCGTTGCGTAGCCATTCGACGAAATCGAGCACGACCGTGTTGCGCCACATCCAGGTTGGAAAGCGTTGGAATCCGCCGAGCGCGGACTTGGCATCCGGGTCGTCGCTTTCACCGCGAACGTACCGATTCACGCGGTAGGCGTCGGGCCAATCGGCTTCAACGGCCACCGCGCTGAAGCCTTTCTCGATGATCAGACGCTTGGTGATCTCCGCGCGCTCGTGGTAGAAGTCGTGGGTGCCGTGCGATCCCTCGCCAAGGAGGACGAATCGCGCGTCACCAACGAGGTCGAGCAGCGGCCGGTGGTCAGCCTCGCTGCCATCGAGATGGTGCGCGCCCGCGCGGAGATCAGCGACTGCCATGCCCTGTGAAGTCGCAATCACTGAACCACTTAGGCAGCTTCGACGCGATTGGTCTGTGGGCATAAATCTCGCGCTACAGCTGCGATACCCGCATGACAACCAGTGTTGTGATACAGCCCGCCGGGGCCCCCGAGCCCGCGGGTGCGACGCCGGCCACGGAGGCCGAGTCCGAGATCCGAGAAAGCCGCTTCCGCGATGCAATTCCCAGGCAGCCACGCGGGCAGGAGCTATTCACTCGCGCTGTCGCCACGATCGCGTGGCTTTATGGCTTGTACTGGATCACGTGGCGATGGACATACTCGCTCAACCCCAACGCCCTGGTTTTTTCGCTCGTGCTGGTGATAGCCGAGACCTACGGCCTCATCAATTCGGGCCTGATGATCTTTACGGTGTGGAGGCTGAACTATCGCGTCCCTCCGCCAACGCCAAAGGGGCTCATCGTCGACGTCTTCATAACCTGCTTCGACGAGCCACTCGAAGTCCTGAGGCGGACGGCGCTCGGCGCGCGCGCGATACGATATCCGCACCGGACCTACATGCTCGATGACGGAAAGCGCGAAGAGGTGAGGGCGATGGCGGAGGCATTGGGCATTGGCTACATCCGCCGGGTTGGAAACGAGAACTTCAAGGCGGGGAATCTCAACCACGCTTTCAGTGTCACTCATGGGGAGTTCATTCTGCAGCTCGACGCCGATCATGTGCCCCTCCCGAATATCCTGGACAGGCTCCTCGGCTACTTCGAAGACCCCAAAGTGGCGTTCGTCCAATCGCCCCAGGACTTCTACAACACCGACTCGTTCGCTCACGTCGTGAATGAAGAGGGGAGAAGCCTCTGGGAAGAAAACCGCATTTTCTTCTCGCTTCTTCAGCCGGGGAAGGACAGCTGGAACGCGGCGTTTTTCTGCGGAAGCTGTGGTGTACTGCGCAGGAAGGCGTTCGACGAGATCGGCGGCTTCTCGACCAAAACGGTCACCGAGGATATGGAAACGTCGATCGTTCTCCATGGCCGCGGCTGGAAATCGGTCTACCACGGTGAGACGCTGGCCTACGGTCTCGCGCCGGCCTCAGCCTACGCTTACCACGTGCAACGCCTGAGATGGGGGCAGGGGTCGATGCAGATTTTGCGAAGGCTCAACCCACTCACGTATCCGGGTCTCACCGTTCCGCAGCGCCTCGCGTATCTGTCGGCAACGTGGACGTATCTCGATGGGGCGCAGAAGCTGATCTTTTATCTCTCGCCGGTAGTGTTTTTTCTCACTGGCTGGCTGCCTGTAAGGGTCACGAATGCGCAGCTCGTGACCAGGCTAGTCCCGTACGTTCTCCTCAGCATCATCGGCTTCGAGCTGTTGTCGCGCGGAACCGGCTGGATCGTGATCTGCGAGCGCTTCATGATGGCGAAGTTCTGGACGTACATCAGAGCGTACAAGGGCTTTTTCGCCAGAGAGCGGCTCAAGTTCAACGTCACGCCGAAGGGAATGAACGAGGTTCCCTTCGAGACATACGCGCCCCAGCTCTTTCTCCTCGTGCTCTCGGTGTTCGCCTTGATCTGGGCGACCTTGGCCAACCATTACGGGTGGATCAATTACCACACGTCCGGCTGGTCCTCGGTCGCGTTCCTGTTCAACGGTTTCTGGATCGGGTGGAACATCTACTTCGCCGGATTCGTGGTTTGGCACAGCCGCACGTCCCGCCAGCAGCGAATCGATCACCGCTTCATCGATGCATTCCCGATCACGCTCAACGCCACAGACAAGGACGGCAACGAATTCCAGGATTTGCTTGCGCTCACCCAGGATCTGAATCCGGCCGGGATGGCGTTTCGGGCGCCGTTCAACCTTGGCGAAGCGACAACGGTCAGGCTCGCGCTGCCGCTTGCCTCGGGCACATTCCCGGTAAGCGGGCAGGTGATGCACGTCGAGCAGTCGTCGACGGCGAACAATCTGGTGTACACACACGGTCTCCAGTTCGACGAGCTGCCGATCGAGACGCGTGATGCAATCGAGCTCCACTGCGCGCACCATTCGGTACCGATGTGGAGAATGAAGTACCGGCAGTCGGTCACTTTTCTGAGCAAAGCGTCGGAGTTCGTTGCCGACATCCGCGGCGAGCGGCGCTATTCAGTACAGTTGCCCGCGCGCGTCGTGATCGAGGGAGAAGACGGCGAGCCGCCGACGAAAGGGCTGGCCTTGCTCGACGACCTGAGTCCGCGCGGCGCACGCCTTCTCATGGAGATTCCAGTCGCGCCGAGCAGTGTCGTGTATTTCGAGGTGCCGGGAACGTCGTTTTCGGGGATAGGGCGTGTGGTGTTCGATCGCGCGCTGGAATCCCCGATGAAAGTGCGGTTCGTGGTCGGCCTGCAACGGGAGACGCGTGAGTCGCGGCTCAGGGCCTGGACGCGTGAATGGCGAACCCTGACCCTTGGACCGGTCGGGCACAAAGTCACGCCGTAAGCTCGCGTTCGCCGTACGCCACGCGGTGTCAGACGGCCAGAATCGCTCC
>DASWDV010000242.1:0-6097 GCA_036395075.1 Gemmatimonadaceae bacterium
GGGCTCGCGATCAGCCAATGGATCGCGCAGGCGCACGGCGGGAGTCTCACGGCGTCGTCACGCCTGGGAAGAGGCAGCCTGTTCACGGTTACGCTACCGCTCGGGGAGGACGGACAGAAGTCCTGACCCGATTTGCCTGAAATCCGGACCGGCTCTTCTTCCATCCCCGAGTGCTCCTTAACGGTACGCTAATGCGCCCGTTACGCGCCCCTCATTCAGTTCTAACGAGCGTGTTATTGGATAACGTGTAGCACTCCGAGAGGTTGAAACCGACACCAACTCGGAGAGCAGATGCTCGAGACGTTGCTCGAATCCAGGGCCCATTCCCAGCGCTCCGCCGGCGGCGCGATCGCGAGCGTTGCGGCACACACTGCGCTCATAGCGGCGGCGGTTTACGCCACGGCGCAAGCTCGCGTGCCGACTCGTGATTCGCCAGCAACAGTAGCCCGATTTTTCTTTGCTCCGATTCCGACGCCGCGACCGCTGCCACGGAGCGGCTCGTTTTCGACCAGTTCGGGCGGGCGCCACTCACCAGTATTCGTCGTGCCCAACGTGGACGTCGACGTCGCGCTCCCATCAATAGATATGAGCAACCTGGTGTCAGCGCCTGGAGACTTCAGGTCGAACGCGGTAGTTGGGGACTCCCGCGGCGACAGTGGCTCTGCGCCGCCTGGCGGCGTCGCGCTCCGTGCCGATCAGGTAGAGAAGCAGGCCGCCCTGGTCGCCGGCAGCGCATCGCCGCGATACCCGGAGCTTCTCAGAAGCTCAGGCATCGGAGGCCAAGTCGTCGCGCTTTTCGTGGTCAACGAGCAGGGGCGAGCCGAGGAGAGCAGCATCAGGTTTCTGCGGTCCGACAATCAGCTTTTCGAGGAGGCGGTAAGAGACGCCTTGCCGCGGATGCGATTCATTCCCGCGGAGGCGGGCGGAAAGAAAGTCCGACAGCTCGTTCAGATGCCCTTTGTGTTTACGCTGGCGCGATAGTTAGAAGTTCTTTAATACTATTTCATTGATTCTTAATCTTGCGGCTATTCCATCGTATTCTCGCCGCCAACACTTTTCGTGCACGACTTCCCATTGGGTGAGGAATGTTTAACCAACTTCTTGAGTCAAAAGCTAAGAAGCAGAAGATGGCTGGCGGTACGACGTTCAGCATCGTGCTCCACACCGTTCTGATCGCCGGTGCGGTGTATGCCACCGCGCGCGCGGGAGTGAAGGACGAGAAGGCGAAAGCTGAGAAGATCCAGTTCGTCGAGATGAAGAAGGAGCCACCGAAAGTCGTCGAGAAAGAGCCGCCGCCGAAAGAAGTCGTGGTCAAGCCGCCGCCGCCGAAGGGCTTCCAGGTGCTTCGTGCTCCGGTCAAGATCGACATCAAGATCCCTGAAATCGATCTCTCGAAATCGATCACCAATGAGAACGACTTCACCGGTAAGGGCGTGAAGGGCGGCACCGGCAGCGGCGTTGTCGGCGGAACCGGACCTGTCACCAACCAGACCTACTTCGAGTTTCAGGTTGAGAAGCCGGCTGAGATGCTCCAGGACAGTCCCAAGCCGAAATACCCCTCAGTGCTCGAGAGCTCAGGCATTGCCGGGGAAGTTCAGGCACAGTTTGTGGTACACAGTGACGGCAAGGCGTCGGTCGACAACGACTTCAAAATTCTGAAGTCGACCAATGAGCTTTTCACACAGGCGGTGAAGAACGTGTTGCCCAGGATGCGCTTCAGTCCCGCGATGATCGGCGGCAAGCCGGTCAACCAGCTGGTTCAGCAGTCGTTCCAGTTTGCCGTTCCTCGCTAACCACCCTTTTCGGAGTAAACAATGCAGCTGTCACTACTCGACATTTACAACCAGATGGGCAACTTCGCGAAGGGCATTGTGTATGTCCTCGCCATCATGTCGATCTGGTCGCTCTCGGTCGCCATCAAGAAGTGGTGGGACCTTCGTCAGGCGCAGCGTGAGACGCGCAAGTTTGCTCCCGAGTTCTCGCAATTCCTCGAGGAAGACAATCTTGCGGAAGCGGTGACGCTGGCCGACAAGTACAAGAAGTCGCACGTCGCCCGTGTGCTCGGTGGCGCTCTCACTGAGATCCGTCCTCTCATTCAGGATGGGTCCGTAACAGTCGCAGACATCAACTCCGCGGAGCGCGCGATCGAGCGCGAGATGCTCATGACGATCACGGACCTGAAGCGCGGGCTGGGCATTCTCGCCACCGTCGGCGCCACGGCGCCGTTCGTCGGACTGCTCGGTACCACGATGGGAATCGTCAACTCGTTCGCCGCGATGGCCGCGTCCGGCTCGGGCGGACTGGCTTCGATTTCGTCCGGTGTTTCCGAAGCTCTCATCACGACCGCTTTCGGTCTCGTCGTCGCGATTCCGGCAGTGTGGCTCTTCAACTACTTCCAGATCAAGATCGACAATCTGACGGCGGAGATGACGTACACGTCGAAGGAAATGATCGATTACATGATCAAGAACGTTTCGGGCACCGGCGAGTTCGGTCGCTCGCGCTTCACGCGTGAGTTCAACACGACGGCGACCGCCGGCAACTCACCAATCTCGCAGTAACTCCCGGGAGGGCTGATTTATGGCAATGTCTGCCGGCACTGCGGGAGGGGTCAAGGCGTCACCGAACGTGACGCCGATGATCGATGTGATGCTTGTGCTCCTGATCATTTTCATGCTGGTCATCCCGGCGATCACGGCCGGATTCCAGGCGATTCCGCCAACCGGCGTCAACCTCAAGCCACATCCTGAGGAAGACCAGGATCAGGTTCTTGGTATCGACGCGAACGGGCAGTATTACCTGAACAAAAAAGCGATTCCGAATGCCGAGCTTGGTGTTCGTCTGAAGCAAATCTTCGAGAACCGCACTGAAGGAAGACTCCTGTACGTGAAGGCCCACAAGGATCTTCAGTACGGAAAGGTGCTCGACGCTCTCGACATCGCGGCGCACAACGACGTTACGACGACGGGCATGATCACCGACCAGCGTCCGGGCACAGTTTCAGCCGTTCAGGCCGACAACCTGTTCAACGCTCCGGCGGCACCTGGAGGTAAGAAATAATGGCCATGTCTGGAGGAAGCACTGGCAGCCTGACCAACGAGATCAATGTTACTCCGATGATCGACGTACTGCTCGTGCTGTTGATCATCTTCATGATGGTAATTCCGATGTCGCGGAAGGCGATTGATCTTCAGTTGCCAGACCCGACGCCGGACAACACGAATAGCGGTCCACCGCCGGCGCAAATCGTGCTCGAGGTTCTCCCCGGGAACGTGTACCGGGTGAACTCGCAGCCGGTGGCGAAGAACGATCTCGCGAAGCGACTCAAGGAGATCTACGATCCGCGGCCGGAGAAAATCATCTTCGTAAAGGGTGATCCGGCGGTGAAGTACTCAGACGTGATCTGGGCGATGGATGTTTCGCGCGGTGCTGGCGTCAAGGTTATCGGCGTACCACCGAAGGAACTTAAGTAGTCACGCCCTATCGGCCGCCGATCGGGTTACCGCTCAGGAAGGAAGAGCGGTGGAAAGGGATCATTGCGTCGCTGCTGGTGCACGCACTGATCCTTTTTCTCATTCTGGCACCCATCGTCGGTTCGTCTGACTTCACCCGGCCAGACGTTGTTGGTGGCGGTGGGCCTGGACCAGCGGGCGGTGGCGGAGGCGGCTCCAACGGTCCGGGGTCGCGCGAGGAGCACGTCGAGTTCGTTCGCGTGAAGGCCGATCCAACGACGATGCCCAAATTGACGCCGCAAACAGTGCCGCCCGTGAAACCACCAGAGCCCAAGCCACCGGTAGAATCGCCGGTTTCTCCAGCGCAGCAGGTCGTCACGCCGCAGGTGAACGTCGCTGCGTCCGGTGAAGGCACGGGTAACGCCACTTCGGCAGGAGCGGGTCCGGGTAGCGGAGGCGGCGTCGGATCGGGCGAGGGCACTGGGCGCGGCAGCAGTGTCGGGCCCGGTACGGGTGGCGGTCCCGGAAAAGATTATCCGCCGACGGTGAGAGACCTTTTCATTCCACCGATGCCGGCGCCGCAGGCGGTGAAGGGCTTTCACATGAAGGCATTTTTCGATGTCGATGAGAAAGGAAACGCGAAACTCATCGGCTTCAATCCGACGCGGGACAACGACTACAACAAGCGCGTGGCCGAAGTGCTGCGCTCGATGCGCTTCAGGCCGGGAGTGCACGCCGACGGGACAGCGAAGCGCGACACCGCGGAAATCGAGATCATCTTCTAGCCGATTCCCTAGCAAAATTCCCTCTCCGGCCCTACATTCCGCCCGCAAAGCAGGAGGATGACACCGGGCGTAACCAGCACCAAAGGGAGAGCGTTGACAAGCACGACAGCCACGGCCGACACCGCTCCATCGTCGCGCGAGTTCGTCAAAGCGCTGACGCTTACCGACGCGACGATGCTCGTCGCGGGCTCGATGATCGGGTCGGGCATCTTCATCGTCTCAGCTGATATTTCGCGCACGGTCGGCTCTCCCTTCTGGCTGATCATGGCGTGGGTAGTCTCCGGCGTCGTGACGATTTTCGGCGCGCTGGCTTATGGAGAGCTCGCGGCGATGTATCCCCGTGCCGGCGGTCAGTACGTGTTTCTTCGCGAGTCCATGGGTCATCTCATGGGCTTTCTTTATGGCTGGACACTTTTCGTCGTCATCCAGACGGGTACGATTGCCGCTGTCGCCGTAGCGTTCGGCAGATTCCTCGGCGTTCTATGGCCAAGCATCACGCCGGACCGATATGCGTGGTTCCCGCAGCTGGACTTCACGACTGCCGGCACGCCGATTCAGCTGGGGCTGTCGCCGCAGCGGTTGATAGCGCTGATCTCGATCTGGGTTTTGACGTGGATCAATCTGCGCGGGATCAAGGAAGGGAAGCTGGTCCAGACGACGCTCACCGTAGTGAAGACGGGCGCGCTGGCCGCGCTCATTCTTTTGGGCCTCACTATCGGGCGCCATGCGGATGCGATCGCCGCCAACTTCTCGAACGGCAACTTCAACCCGGTCGCGTTCACGCCGGCCTTCGTCATCGCGTTCGGGTCGGCGCTTGTGGGTTCGCTCTTTGCCAGCGACGCGTGGAACAACGTCACCTTCGCGGCGGCGGAGGTCCACTCTCCGCAGCGGAATCTTCCCCGCGCGCTGATTTATGGCACGGGGCTCGTGAGCGTTCTCTACATCCTCGCCAATATCTCCTACCTCAGCGTGCTACCGCTGCACGGAGTAGCCGACGGCGCGACTGTAATGCAGCGCGGGATTCAATACGCGACCCAGGATCGTGTCGCGAGCGCGATGATGGAAACCATATTTGGCGCGGCCGGCGCCTCGATCATGGCGGCGGCGATTCTTATTTCGACCTTTGGCTGCAACAATGGATTGATTCTGTCCGGAGCTCGCGTCTATTACGCGATGGCGCGAGACAGATTGTTCTTCAAGCGTGCGGGCACGCTCAATCGCAACAATGTTCCCTCAGCGGCGCTCATCGCGCAGTCAGTATGGACCAGTCTCCTGTGTCTGACGGGGACGTACGGTCAGCTGCTCAACTACGTGATTTTCGCGGCGCTCATATTCTATGCGCTTACGACCATCGGCTTGTTCAGGCTTCGCAGCCTGCGACCCGACGCGGAGCGCCCGTACAAGGTTGTTGGCTACCCAGTTCTGCCCGCCCTGTACATCATTCTCGCGTCGGCAATCGCTGTGATTCTGCTGATCGCGGATCAGACGCGAGCCCAGGCTATTTCCGGCCTCGTGATCGTACTGCTCGGCGTTCCAGTTTATTTGATCTGGCGCAAGGTGGAAGCCGCACCAGCGCGCTGAGCACGAAGCCGGCCGGCGCGGCCGGCCGTTAATCACCCTTGGAGAATTCAAGAATGAATCGGAAGTTTGCACCAGTTGTTGGTACGTTCGCGCTCGTTCTGTCACTGCTGGCAACTCTGCTAACGCCGGCGGCGAGCGCTCAGGGCGTCGCCGAAAACCGCACGGACAGCGCGATCGCGGCAGCGGCGACGGGTGCCGCGCGGGGAATCCCCGTAGAGCACAAGGCCGGCGGGGAAGCGAACCTGATAATTCCCGATCTCTCGCAGGTGAGCTTCGTGG
>DASWDV010000243.1:0-2951 GCA_036395075.1 Gemmatimonadaceae bacterium
GACCCAGCAGCAATACGACCAGTTCGTGCACGACATCACGTTTCACACCTACGTGCATGAAAACTTTCGGAAATTCCTCGAGGGCTTTCGCTACGATGCGCATCCGATGGCCATGCTCAACAGCTCGATAGCGGGACTGGCGTCGTTTTATCCTTCGGCGCGCAACATCTTCGACGAGACCGAGCGCAACATCTCGATCATCAGACTGCTGGCGAAGACGCCGACGATCGCCGCATTCTCGTATCGCCACGTGAAGGGATTGCCCTTCGTCTATCCCGACAATCGTCTCTCCTACGTCGAGAACTTTCTGTCGATGGTCGCGCGCATGAGCGAATCCAAGTACGAGGCGAACCCGGTTTTCGCGCGCGCTCTCGAGATTCTCTTCATTCTGCACGCCGACCACGAGCAGAACTGTTCGACCAACGCCGTGCGCGCGGTTGGCTCATCGCACGTTGATCCGTTTTCCGCGGTCTCGGCGGGAGTCGCCGCGCTTTTCGGTCCGCTGCACGGCGGCGCCAACGAGCAGGTCCTGCGCATGATCAACGAGATCAGCAGCGTCAAGAACGTTCCCAAATTCATCGAGAGCGTGAAGAGCGGCGAAGGTGGTCGGTTGATGGGATTCGGTCACCGCGTTTACAAGAGCTATGATCCGCGCGCCAAGATCGTGAAGAAACTGGCCGACGAGGTCTTCAAGGTCGTCGGCGTCGACAAGGATCTGGAGATCGCGTTGGAGTTGGAGCGGATCGCATTGTCCGACGACTACTTCACTTCACGAAAGCTCTACCCGAACGTCGACTTCTACACCGGGCTGATCTATCGCTCCATGGCGTTCCCGACGGATTTCTTTACCGTCCTGTTTGCGATCGGTCGCATGCCGGGTTGGCTTGCCCAGTGGGAAGAGATGCTGCTCGACAAGGAGCAGAAGATCGCGCGGCCGCGGCAGATATACATCGGCCAGGCGGAGAGGCCGTACCGCAGCAAGCTCAGTTCTTAGTTTGCCAAAGCGGCCTTACCTGCTGCAAACTCCGTGACGCCCTCTGCCTCGAGCAGAGCCTTCTTCACGCCCGGAGGACCGCTGTAGCCTCCAATCGAGCCATCGCTCATCACGACGCGATGACAGGGAACGATCACGGCGACAGGATTTGCGCCACAAGCCTGTGCAACCGCTCGCGTCGCTTTGGGACGCTTGATGGCCTGCGCGACGCCTAGATAGGAGCGTGTCGAGCCGGGTGGAATCGAAAGGAGCTGCTCCCAGACTTCACGCTGAAATTCTGTCCCCTGCAGATCGAGGGGCAGAGCGTCGTCGAGCTTCCGGCCGTCTATCCGCGCTTGCACCAGGTGGAGTGCCGGTCCAAGTCCTAGATCGTCGCGCTCTATCTTCGTGTTCGGAAAGCGCGCGCGGAGTGATTGCTCCGCCCCTTCGTCAGATTCGCGCAGACTAACTGCGCAGACTCCCTTTTCGGTAGATGCGATGAGCACAGCGCCGAGTTTGGTCTCGCCCGTTGTGAATCGAATTTCCATACCTCCCCCTGCTGTTGGCGGTGTCGCAGACATCAACCGACCTTGTCAAACCGTTCTGCCCACACGTCAAAGTTATCGTGCTTTTCTGCAACATTCGATGCACATCAGTCGCTGCCCCAGGAAGCTACTTCGACCCGCTTCGGTCGTTACCCAGGGCCGGGTCTGCCACGGCGGATCGTGCCGCACATGCTGAGTGTGACCGCATTCGAGCTCGGCGACCCAATGTTTCTCTTCATCCTGATGGAACCCGACGATCCTTTGCGGGATCGCTGACTGGGACTGTTCGTCACGATCCAATTTTGCGAGTCCCCTTCTACTTGGCGTGAACAAATCGACGCTCGTGCGATCAAACCAGCGCGAGCTCCTCATCGCGTGATTTGTCGGCAGACTCCCGGTGCACAGTCTTCGGCAGCGCTTTCTCGGGATGGAACACGAGAATCGAGCTCATCGCCGACTTTGTCACTCCGTCTGCGACGCTTCCGCGCATCACTCTCGCGAAACCGCCTCGACCGTGTGTCGCGATCGCGATCAGGTCGGCCTTCTCTCTCCGCGCATAATCGGTGATTGCCTCGGCGATCCTTCCTCCGATCGCGACATCGATAGTCGTTGCAACTCCCTGTAGGCGAATCTCGCTTGCGCGCCTTGAAAGATATGCTTGCGCTCCAGCGAGTCGCTTGTCCCACCACGGGAGCTTCGTCTCCCCATTGTCATAGGTGTCTTCCGACGGCGCGAGCACGTGAAGCAGCGTGATTTCCGCATCCTCCAGTTTCGCTAGCGGAATCACTCGCGAGAGGATCTGCTCGGCCAGCGAAGAACCGTCGAGCGGAACCACAACGTGGTGGAACTCTTTCGTTGCCTCCGGCGTGAGATAGCTCGCCTTCGGCTTGACCACGAGAACCGGGATCGTCGTACCTCTGATCAGAGAATCGGTGACGCTCCCCAGCGAGAGTCTGGCAATCCCGCGCCGGCCATGGCTGCTGATGATGATCAGATCCACGTCGTTTCGTTTCGCGTAGCCGGCAAGTACGTCCGCGATCGGACCCTGCTCCAAATCGGCGCTGATTTCCGCGCTGCTCATGTTTCGGCACTCGGCCGCCAACGCATACAGTTCACTCAGAGCAAGGTCACGTTCAGCGCGAAGAGTTTCCGCTGTCGGGATGACGCCATCGGAGGAAGCTCCCACGCCGAAGTAAGCGCCTGCGCCGAGCGCTCGCACGAGTCGGATCTTAGCCTGGCACCGCTCGGCCACTCGGAGCGCGACCAGGATTGCCTCGCGGTCGAATCCCGAACCGTCTGTCGGGACCATAATGTTTTTGTACATACAACCCTCCTCGTAATTGCCGGTCCTGCTTCGAGACGCGGGTGCGCCCTGTGCCTTGAATCTCGGGCTCGAGGAGGTCTAACTCAGTCGGAATATGGCTGGTTTTTTG
>DASWDV010000244.1:0-2914 GCA_036395075.1 Gemmatimonadaceae bacterium
GTCGACACGGACGACGGGTTCGAGATCGCTCGCGCTGATTTGCGCCTGCGCGGGATGGGCAACTTGTTCGGCGAAGAGCAGAGCGGTGAGGCGACTTTCCGAATCGCGGATCCCGTCCGCGACGAGGATCTCAACCTCAAAGCCCGCGTCGCCGCCGAGGAGCTGCTCGCGCTCGATCCCGAGCTTACGACGAAGCCAAACGCGGGGATCCGCAAAATGCTGAGCGCGCGCTATTCGCGCGCGCTCGATCTGTTCAGGGTCGGTTGATCGGTCTCGCGACGGCTAGTTGCTCGGGTTCGCCAATCGCTTTTTGATCCGCTCGAGCTCGGCGCTGACTTTTGCGAGCTCGTCCTTGCTCCTGGCCAGCTGGTCTTTCAAGGCCGCGATCTGCTCGTCGCGCGACTTGACGACGATTACAGTGTCTTTGACCGCTGGCGTGACGACGGTATCAACGGGCGTGGCCCGGGTGGAGTTTGCGATTCCCTGTGCCACCGCCGCGGTACGTCTGAGCACTATCGCTTCGTTTCGATACCAGCCACTGGAATCGACGGCGAGGTAAGAGTCGAGCGCTGCGATTCCGCCGTCGAGTGAGCCGCGATTGTTGGCTGGATCGATCAGGTACGCCGCCTTCCAGAATGAGATCTCGCGGGCTTCTCGCGTATCGGGGTGAACGCGCGCGAATTCGTCGAGGAGCTTGTCAGCCGCGAAATAGTTACCGCTGTCAACGTTCTGGCGAGCATGGTAAAGTGTCCGATTCCAATCGCTCTTGAGCGTCGGATCGACCACCTGCAGATGTGCGCACGCGGCTACGGCCAGCAATCCTAGTGCGATCGGAAGAGTCTTGCTCATTGTTCACCCTCAGCCTTCGCTGAAGCCTCGCGCCGCTTCTTTGCGCCCGAGGGCTGAATTGGCAGCGTCACCACAAACGTGGTACCCCGGCCAACCTGGCTTTGGACCGTTATCTGGCCGCCGTGGGCTTCGACGATTTCTTTCGCAATCGCCAGGCCTAAACCCGTGCCTTTGGTGGCGGCGGCGGCCTGATTATCCGCCTGGAAGAACTTGTCAAAAATGTGGGGAAGCTGTTGCGGGGGTATGCCGGCACCGGTATCGGTAACCGTGATGGTGACCTTTCCATCCATTGGCGCCACGGTGAGCGAGACCTTGCCGCCCCGCTCCGTGAACTTGAAGGCATTCGAGAGGAGATTGCCGAGAACTTCGTTGATCCGGTCCTCATCCCAGGAGACCTTCGAGGGAAGGTTCTCGCGGTGATCGATCGTAAAGGCGATATCGCGCTGCGAAGCGAGCACAGAGAATGAGCTCTCGAGCGTCGTAAGCAGGTGCGGCAGGTCCACCTCGCGCACGTCGATCTTCCCTCCGCTCGCCTCGAACCTGCTGATGTCGAGAAGTCGCTTCACGAGACGGGTGAGACTGTCCGCCTGCTTCTTGATAGTTTCGAGTACTTCTTTCTGCGGCGGCGTCAGGTCTCCGTAAATGCCTTCCTGAAGGAGCTCCAGGTACCCGATAATGACGTTGATCGGCGTCTTGAGCTCGTGCGAAGCAACTCCCACGAACTCGGCGCGCAAACGTTCGAGCTCGGCGAGCTGGCTGGCCATCGTTTGATAGCTAGCGGCTAATCGGCCGAACTCGGTTTGCGGATTTCGCGGCAGCGCCAGCTGGTGGCTCAGGTCGCCCTCGGTGATCGCCTGCATCCCGCGCTCCAGCTCGTAGACTGGACGGCTGATAGATCTCATCAGCCAGATCGCGATCGCCAGCGCCAGAAGCAGGGCGATCGGCAACGCGCCAGCGACGAACCGTTCAGCCTGCAAGGTCTCGCTCGTGGCGTCCGACACACGCTGCCGGGTGCGATTGCGCAGGAGCGTCGCACTCGCGCCGAGTGCGCTGTCGACCGCCGCGATCGCGGGGCGCGTCCGCTGCTGGGAGATCATCTCGGCGACAGTCGCCCGGCCGGCAGATGCCTGCGCGTACTCCTCGCGCGCTGCGGATCTGAGCGCGTCGAGTGACGCCCGAATCTGTGACGCGGAAAGGTCCAGTCGGTACCGATCGAGCGAGTCTGTCAGTGACACAAGCCCATCGATCTCGCGCTGCATGCGTCCTTCGCTCTTCTGGTCGTGGATGAAGAGCAGCGCGTCTTCCGCCCGGCGCGCATCGTCAGTTCGCTCGCGAAACGAACCGAGCAACAACGATGCGGCGAACTCGCGATCGCGCAGCAAGCGACTCGTCTCGTAGAGATGCTCGAGAGACCTGAGCGAAAGAAACAGCGGCACGATCATTACGACTGCGATCGCGAGCAGGCCCCACCCGAGGCGGGCGCGCAGAGTCATGTTATCGTTTTGAGATTTGGCAGGCCCGTAAAATTACCGAGCGCACCCGGTGGACGGAATCACGAGGCAATGGTAACCTGGCGCCGTTGACAGTGCATATTGAGTCCGCCTAGCTTGCCGCCCGAGCGTATCTCCCATTCCAACACGATGACTGATCCTTATTCCCGAATATCGGAGCTACCATCGCACTCTGGCGGCAGCGTACGCGTGCGGGGGTGGGTCACCCACGTTCGGTCCTCGGGAAAGGTCGCGTTCGTGGTCATGCGCGACGGCACCGGCATTCTGCAAGCCGTGCTCGTCAAGAGCGTCGTCCCGCCGGAAGCGTGGGACCGCTTCGGAAAGCTCACCCAGGAGACGTCGATCGAAATCGCGGGTGAGGTGCGTCCTGAGGCGCGCGCTCCCGGCGGATTCGAGCTGGCGGTCAAAGAGCTTTCGATCTACGGCTCGAGCCCTATCGATTATCCCATCCAGCCGAAGGAGCATGGGATAGACTTTCTTCTCGACAACCGTCATTTCTGGCTTCGCACGCCGAGGCAGCGCGCGATTGCGCGCGTACGGCACGAGGTCGAGCA
>DASWDV010000245.1:0-1837 GCA_036395075.1 Gemmatimonadaceae bacterium
TCGACGTCGTCCGGTTGATGGCGGCGGGTCTCATGACCGTCGTCGCACCAATGGGTACCGCGCTCACTGACGCGCAGGCGGCGGCACTTAGAAAGCTCACGAAGAACGTCTTCCTTCTGTACGACAGCGACAAAGCCGGATTACAGGCGACGTTTCGTTCGGGTGACGAGCTCCTCCGTCAGGGAGCTGCCGTGCGAGTCGTCACTCTTCCCGAGGGAGAGGATCCGGATACGTTCGTTAAGAACCACGGGGCCGCGGCACTCACCGCGCGATTGCGTGACGCGATCGACGTCTTCGAGCGCAAGATTCAGCTCCTCGAGCGCGCCGGGATGTTTTCCGAGCTGCAAAAGAAGCGTCGCGCGCTCGATCGGCTGCTGCCAACGGTCCGCGCTACGTCTGACGAGATCATGCGCGATCTTTACATCTCGCGAGCGAGCGCAGTGAGCGGAGTCGCGCGCGAAGTTCTCGACCGGGAGCTACGTGGCCGACCGGTTCCACCGATCCCGAGCGCACCTCCTGCACCGCGGATTTCACCGGCCGCCCAGGTGCGGCGCGGTGAAAGACGCGCCCGTCACGGTGAACGTGGCGCATCCGCCGAGCGCGAGCTGGTGCGCGCGATGTTGTTCAACCGCTCTCGCGTCGAGCAAATCGTCGAGAAGCTCGGCAAAGAAAGTTTTCGTGACTCCCACTATCGCTCTATTTACCGCGCGCTGCTGTCCGCCGGTCCTGACTCGACGATCGAAGACATCACCGTCAATCTCGACGAGGAGACGATCGCTACGGTCGAGGAAATACTTGCGGAGGGTTCTTTCCAGATCGACCCGGAGCGCACGATCAGTGACAGCCTGGCGACGCTCCGCGCCCGGAAGCTCGATCGGCGGGCGGCCGAGCTCGATCGGATGATTCCGCTCGCCGAGGGTGCGGAGAAGGACAATCTGATCGCGGAGAAGGATGCGATTCGCAAGGAGTTGAAGGCGACGGGCAAGAACTTCTACAAGAAATTCAGAACGGGGACGCGATGACCAATCGGAGGCTGGATGCAAGCGGAAGTTGAAGCGCTGCTCGCGCTGCAGGACGACGACCTGAAAATCCGCGAGATCGAGACCCAGATACAATTGCTCGATCCACAACTGGCTGAGCTCGACAAGAGGCGCGAACAAGCCGCAGCGGCGCTGACTCGAGCACAGACAGCGGTCCAGGCCGAGGAAAAAAAACAGCGCGAGCTTCAGGCGCGACTCGCCCAGCATCGGCAGCTGCAGGAGCGAAACCTTCACCAGCTCGAGGATGTGAAACGAATGCGGGAAGCAACGGCGGCTACGGCGCAGGTCGAGTCGACCAGACGTCTCATGGCGGAGGACGAGAGCGAGCTCGCCATTCTCGGGCGAAGGATCGCCGAGATGAGCGCGACGGTGGCGACATCGAAGCAGACATTGGAAGACCTCGAAGAAGAGCAGCAGGCAGCCCGTCCCGAGATCGAGGCAAAGAGGGCAGCGCTCCAGTCGGAGCTCGACGACGCGCTGCGTGATCGCAACGGAAAGGCCGGATCTGTTTCACGCCCGATGCTCGGCAAGTACGATCGAATCAGGGGCAAACGCCCGCAGGCCCTTTATGCTCTGCGCGGCGGCTCGTGCGGGAACTGCGATACCGCCGTTCCATTGCAGCGACGGAACCTGATGGCCGGAACCGGACAAATCGAAGTCTGCGAAGCGTGTGGTGTTCTGCTTTACTCGGACGGGGCGTGATCACCGAAGAGACGCGGGCGCTGCCCGCGCGCTGGATTCTACCAAAACCTCCGGATGAGGAAGCAGTGCGTGCGCTCGCCGAGGCGTTATCCCTG
>DASWDV010000246.1:0-3585 GCA_036395075.1 Gemmatimonadaceae bacterium
CATCGTTTCCATCAGGATCGCTGGCCGGCATCGCGATGATCGACATCCTCCACTATTTCGATACCGCGAGCCAGGAATTCCTCGTCGGTGAGGCGGCACGTGTTCTCGCTCCGGCGGGAATCCTCGCCGCGCGCGAGATCGATGCGGGCGCCGGCATCAAAGGCGCCGCGAATCGGCTCTACGAGCATCTGGCGACAGGCGTTGGGTTTACCCGGTCGAGCGGCCCGAAGCTGAGCTTTAGAGGAGCGCCCGAGTGGACCAAGCTCCTCGAGCGCGCGGGCTTTTCGGTGCGCTACCAGTGGTGTGGCGCGGCGTTCCTCGCCGACGTGCTGTTCGTCGCCCAGCGCAATTTGTAATGCTGCTGTAAGCGCAGTGGAATATCCTCGGGGCCTCGCCCTTTCGTCGAAAAAAAGACTACAATACGCATCACCTATGGCTTTTGTTGAAGCTCAGCGTCTGCCCCACTATCGAGCCGACCTGCCGACAGCGGCAAGGCCGCTACTGTCCATTGTCATCCCGACCTGGAATGGCGGCCGCCAGCTTTCTGCAACGCTGACCCACATGCGGGAGTTTCGGTCGCGACTCGAGTTCCAAACGGAGATCGTCGTCGTCGACGACTGCAGCGAGCGATCGACCGCGCGAATCGCTGGCGACTTTGCCGCGGACAATGGGCTGACGGTCGTTCTGAGGAACGAAATAAACCGAGGCAAAGGTCACGCGGTTGCCCGCGGGATGCTTCATGCGAGCGGAGCATATCGAATTTTCGTCGACTCGGACCTCGCGTACCCGAGTTGCCAGATCACCAAGCTCCTGCGCGCGCTGGAAGCAGGAAATGATGTGGCGATCGCCTGCCGCGTACTGCCCGAGTCACGCTACGTGATGAGTCCGACGTTCTTCCATTATCTCTATACGCGGCACGTCATGAGCCGCGTCTTCAACCGATTGGCGCAACGGGTCCTGTTGCCCGGCATTCTGGACACTCAGGCCGGGCTCAAGGGATTCACTGCGCGCGCGGCGCAGATCGTTTTCTCGCGACAGACGCTGTGCGGGTTCGGGTTCGACTTCGAATGTCTCTTCATCGCGCGTCTGCACGGCTTGAAGATCGAGCAGGTGCCCGTGGACTTTCATTACAACGACGAGCCGAGCACTATCTCGTTTGCGAGGCATGGAGCAGCGATGCTGATGGACCTGCTCCGTGTCCGCCGAAATGGCGCGCGTGGGATTTACGCCTAGTCCGAAACGCCTCATCATCAACGCCGACGACTTCGGAATCTCGCGCGGTGTAAATGTCGGAATAATAGAGGCGGCAGAAGCGGGCGCCGTCACCTCCGCCTCGCTGATCGTCAACCTGCCGGGCTTCGCAGACGCGCTAGATCGAGCTGTCCCGTGCCCTGCTCTCTCGCTCGGCCTTCACCTCAATTTCACCCTCGGCCGCCCGCTCACTGCCGCAGCGTCGCTGACACAACGCCAGAGCGGCGAATTCTATCCGCTGCGCTTGTTGATGGCTCGGGCTTCGCTCGGACTTCTGGATGCGCAGGACATAGCCCGCGAGTGCCTGGCGCAGATCGATCGAATGACCGACGCGGGATTCCCGCCGACTCACCTGGACAGCCATCGGCACATCCACGCCCATCCGGCAATCTCCGGGACGGTCACCAAAGCCGCTGGCTCGAGGGGTATCTTTGAGGTCCGCGTGCCGTGCGAGCCTTGGCACCTCAACGCGAGCGATTGGCGAGCCAGTCTCAAAAAGGCAGGACTTCTGATTGCCGCTCGCGTATCACGATTGAAACCCGCGAATCGTGGCAAGCGATTCGTCGGCGTTTCATTGCAGGGAACCGACTCGTTCGCAACGCGATTATTCGCTCTGATTCCGCAATTACCGCCGGGAACGACGGAGCTGATGGTCCATCCGGGCTACGTGGATGCCTCACTGGCCGCGCAAGATGGCTACACTTGGGCGCGAGAGACCGAGCTAAAGGTGCTGTGTTCGCGCCAATTCAGAGAGTTGCTAGTGAGGTGCGGCGTAACGCTCACCAACTTCGGCGATCGGACGACGATTGTTCCGCATGATCGCCAGCTCCGCTAGCATCACCAGCCAGAGGATCGTGAGCGGAATGGAGAATCGTATCTGCGATGCGAGAATGTGCTTGATTGCGTCCGGCACGATGTTCGATCCGGTGATCGCAACGAGAACATAGACGATCACGAACAGCGTGGTTCGCCACGCGAAGGGCGGAGAGGCGAGGTACCAGATCACCATACCAGCGACCGCGATTACAGCGGACTGACGCTCTGCGCGGTGGTTGAACACCACGCAGAACACCATCACGAACGCGAGGAACTGGAGCCGGAGTTTCCTGTCGCTCCAATCGCGGATGCGCAGAATCATCACGGCAAGGACCATTGCGCATCCGATTAGCTGCACCGGCCAAAGTGGCCGGGAGAAGCCGGCGGCCCGGAAAAGCTCCATTGCGCTCGATCCGACAAGGGCGGCTTCGCCGCTTTCGAGTGCAGCCCATGACTGATATTGACCCAAAAGCGCGTCTGCTGGGATTACCAGCAGCGGAAGCGCGACGAGTATCGCTACGCAGAGTAGCGTGATCAGTATGGCGCGCACTCGATCGCGGCGAGGCAGCGCGAAGGTGAGCGCCGCCAGTGGAAATATCTTGATCACTGCGCCGAGTCCGATCGCGAGCGCGCCCCGCCACAGCCAGTCGCGCTCGAAGCTCACGAAAGCAAGGATGATGAGCGCGGCAACGAGGGCATTACTCTGAGACGACTGCATCGAGCGAAGTGTCGGCAGAAACACGAGTGCCTGCGCGAGTGCGCTCTGGTCACGCGGCAGGAGCAACCTCAACGCAAAGAACATCGCGAGAGCGTTTACGGCGTTCCACAAAAAGAGGCCGGCGACGAATGGCAGCACGGCAAATGGCGCGAACAGCAGTGCAAAGGAGGGGGAATACTTGAAGTAGTCGCGCGCCTGATCGAGGCGTAGAACGTACAGGTCTCTGTGCGCGAGCAGATTCCAGAAGGAGGAGCGAAAAATCGCAAAGTCGTTCGGGAAGCCGAATACGCCACGTTGGATGGTGACGATGAGCGCCGCCGATACGTAGAGCACGAGAAGCAGTCGCTCAACTCGCGTAGAGCTGGGGAGTTTTGTTCTGAGATCCCTGGACGACAGCTTTGGCTCCGGTCTAAGGAGTGCCCGGCCGGTCCTTTCCGCCAAGCTCTGTTCACTGGAAAGCTGGCTGCGAGGCAGATGTAAAGCTAAAACCTCCGCGCTTCGGTACGCGGATGCCACTTAACCGCCACCCAGAAGTCGGAACAGATTGAAACTGCAACTGAAGACTACCTGCTGGGCGCTGTCGGCGGGCCGGCTTTTGGCGGCGGGCATCGGTCTAAGACTTCAGTAGCGCCGATGCCACTTAGTACCTCGGCCCGCAGCCCGCGGGCTTTGCTATAGCTGCGCCGGGGGCCATACCCTATGTTTGCGAGCCCCGTCAAAGGCGTCATGTCAACCCACGACCCGATCGGCTCGCTCAGGACCGCACTCGCCGGACGCTACGAAATCGGGCGCGAGATCGG
>DASWDV010000247.1:0-1915 GCA_036395075.1 Gemmatimonadaceae bacterium
CTCGACACGCTCGAGGAAATCGCGAAAAAGGTTGCCAAGTGCACACGATGCCCTCTCTACGAGACAGCAACCCAGGGCGTCCCGGGGGAAGGAAATCCAAAAGCGAAACTGGTCTGCGTCGGAGAAGCGCCTGGCGCGAAAGAGGACGAGACGGGCCGGCCGTTCGTGGGTCAGGCTGGACAACTCCTCACCAAGATTCTCGCCGCGATCGACCTGACGAGAGAGCAGATTTTCATCTGCAACGTCCTCAAGCACCGGCCGCCGGGAAACAGAAATCCTCGCCCCGAAGAGGTCGAAGCTTGCAGTCCTTACCTGATCAGGCAGCTCGAACTGATCAAGCCAAAAGTCATTGTTGCTTTTGGGACCTTCGCGGCGCAAACTCTGCTAAACACAAAAACTCCGCTTGGTCAGCTCCGTGGGCTTGTACACAGGTACCACGGGATACCACTCGTCGTCACCTATCACCCCGCCGCGCTGCTGCGCAATCCGGCGTGGAAGAGACCCACTTGGGAAGATGTCAAGCTCGCCCGTAGAATACTCGATAGCAGCGCCCGTTCGTGACCCTTACAAGGATCGCCGGCCCCCATACTCTGAAGATGCGGAGCAGGCGGTGCTGTCGGCGATGCTCATGGATCCCGACGCGATTCTGCGGGCGAGCGAATTTCTCGATGACACAATGTTCTATCGAGAGGGCCACCGGCGGATTTATCGCGCGATGGTCGCCCTCTCCGAGCGCGGCGATGTAGTAGATCCGCTCACGCTCTCCGAGGAGCTCGCCCGCTCGGGGTCGCTCGAGTCGAGTGGCGGGAAAGACTACATCGGGTTCCTCGTCGACGCCGTCCCCACCGCTGCGAACGTCGAGTACCATGCGAAGATCGTCCGGGAGAAGGCGCTGCGCCGCCGCCTCATCGAAGTGTCCACGGCCATCGTTGCTGAAGCATTCGAGTCGGGCGCGGCGGCCACCGAGCTGCTCGACGAGGCCGAGCACAAGATCTTCGAGGTCAACCAGAGTCGCGGGTCCGAAGGGTTCATGCGCATCAAGGAGCTGTTGTGGCCGACGATGGAGCGCATCGAAGAGATCCAGCGCGGCGGCGGATCGATTACGGGAGTGGCGAGCGGCTTCAAGGATCTCGACGAGCTGACCGCAGGTTTCCAACCTTCAGATCTGGTCATCGTCGCTGCCCGTCCGTCGATGGGGAAGACCGCATTCGTGCTCAACATCGCCCAGAACGCCGCGCTCGACAACAACGTCCCGGTCGCCTTCTTCTCGCTGGAAATGAGCAAGGAGCAACTGGTCCAGCGCCTTCTGACCTCGGAAGGCCGCGTCGATGCGCAACGACTGCGCAAAGGAAAGCTCCACGACGAAGAATTCGTCCGACTTGGCCGCGCGGCAGGAATCCTGAGCCACGCCCCGATCTGGATCGACGATACCCCCGCAATGACGCTGCTCGAGATGCGATCCAAAGCGCGCCGACTCAAGATGGAGCACAACATCGGCATGGTCGTCGTCGATTACCTGCAGCTAATGCAGGGTCCGACAAACACCGAGAGCAGACAGCAGGAAATCAGCTACATCTCCCGCTCGCTGAAAGCGCTCGCCCGCGAGCTGCGAATCCCAGTCGTTGCGCTCTCACAGCTGTCGCGCGCTCCCGAACAACGCACGGCGGAGAACAAGCGGCCACAGCTCTCGGACCTGCGCGAGTCCGGGGCGATCGAGCAGGACGCTGACCTGGTGATGTTCATCTTCCGCCAGGAGATGTACGACGGGCCGACCGATAAGGACGGCAACTCGCTCGAGGGACGCGCCGAGATCATCGTCGGCAAGCAGCGCAATGGTCCGACAGGGTTCGTAAACCTTTACTTCAATAAGACCTACACGCGCTTCGAGAATCTGTCGCCCCGCCTGACGCAGTGA